>PFPF01000001.1 GCA_002792915.1 Candidatus Micrarchaeota archaeon CG_4_10_14_0_2_um_filter_60_11
GAGGACAACGATCCCCGCCAGCAAAAACTGGCGGCATACTAAACGAGAAATCCGTGGCCTTTAGGCCACGGTTATTTAATAATCTTGTTCGGTCGCCCCTTTTTTCCGAGGTTTGCCGTTCGGTTACGTTATTTAATTCGCGCCGCCAATAGTTTTTCATGCAGCAGATGGGCAACCTGGATTACTATTACCTCGTGCGCGAGCTGGCGGCAGCCGAAGGCGCGCACCTCGAACAGGCGTATTCCCTCGCGCCGGGGCTGTTCCGCTTCAAGCTGAAGGGTGCTGCTTTCTCCGGAGACCTGCTTGCGGAGCTGGGCGTGCGCTGCCACCTGTCCGTGAAGTTGCAGGACGCACCCAAGCAGCCGTCCTCGTTCGCCATGCTCCTGCGCAAGCACTACTGCGGCAAGCGCGTCGCCAAAATCGAGCAGCTCCATTTCGACCGCCTGTTGCGGCTGGACTTCAGGGAAGCCGGCTCCATAGTGATAGAAATGTTCAAGGGCGGGAACCTGCTCGCGCTGGATGCGTCAGGCAAAATCCTGATGCCCTACCGCTCGGAGGACTACGCCGCGCGCACCCTGCGCCGCGGCGAATTGTATGCTGAACCGCCGCAAACGCAAAAGCACCCGTCGCAGGCGAGCGGGGAGGACGTTTCCGGAGGCGTGAAGGTCGTTTCCGCGCTCTCCAAAAAAATATCGCTTCCACCCTTCTATTTGGAGGAGGCATGCCGCCGCGCGGGCGTGGGCCTGGACGAAAAAGCCGACGACCTGGGTGAAGGCGAAAAAACGCGCTTGGTGCAGGCAATCCGGTCGCTGTTGGCGCAAACGCCGTCCCCGCGCGTGTATTTCGAGAACGACGCGCCGTTCGCGTTCTCGCCCTTCGCGTTGCAGAAGACTGGCGACGCGCTTTCGGAGGTGTTCCCGTCGTTCAGCGCGGCGCTCGAGCACTATTACGCGCTCGCGCCCAGGATTGGAGCGAAGTCCAAGGACCGCGCGGCGGCTGCGCTGGCCAAGCAGGAGGAAGCGGTGCAGCAGTTCGCGGCAAAGGCCGCCGAGGCGCGCGCGGCTGCGGCATGGATTTCTGCCAATGCGGAGACCGTGGACGAGCTAATCGCGGTCGCCCGCAATAAGGGCGGCTACCGCATCGCTGCGGCTGCCGCGGAGCACGGGCTCAAGGCACGCATCGAAGGCGTCAAGCTGGTCCTGGAAAAATAGGCGCTATACGCTGGGGCGCGTAAAAATCTAAAAACTAATTTGGATTCTAGAAGGAGGTTTCGGCGGAGTCGGTGGCGCCCAAGTTGCGCCTGTCGACCACCATTACGTCCTTGACGTCGAGCACCGCGGCGTACGGGATGGTCACGTTGCCCCCCATTTCGCGCTTTGCGCGGGTGGCCATGCTCGAATCCGGGTTGGGCTCGAGGAGCACGCTCTCCAGCTTGCCGCTCGACGTGTTGAAGTACAAGTCGATTACGCGGCCGATTTCCTCGCCGTCCGTGGTGATGATCTTCTTTCCCGCGAGCTGCTTGGCGATTACGTACTTTACCATTCCCAGAACCACCTTGTAAGCGTTTACGAAAGGTTGTTCCCGCCGAGTATTTAAATACATTGCGTTAATTAGTTGGAAAACTGAAGCGGGTGGTTGGCTTGAAGATTAAGGACGAAATTCTGAAAACGATCAAGGGGCTGGAAGACGCGGGCTTCAAGCCCGTGGACGCGGTGTTCGAGGGCGCGATGGGCGTCAAGGAGGACCAGACGCTCGCGTTCCTCGATTCGCTGGACGCCAAACAGCTCGTCTCCGGCGTAATACGCGTGATTTACACCGCCGACGGCACCAACATCAGGTTCCTCGAAATCCCCGTGGGCCAGCAGAGCCCGGACGAAGCCGAATCCAAAAATAAATAAACCGCGGCAGCCGGTCTCTTTTGATGGATTTTTACGAGCGCTACTTGCAGTCGCTCCCGCGGCTGCGCAAGGCGGGCTACGCCTTCGTCGGCAACAGGAAGCACTCCGCGGTCAAAGTCTGCCTGTGGGCGCGCCGCGCGCTCTGCGGCAAGGGCAGCTGTTACAAGCAAAAGTTTTACGGGATCAAGTCGCACCGCTGCCTGCAGATGACGCCCGCGATGCCGTCCTGCAACCAGCGCTGCCTTTTCTGCTGGCGCGACACGAGCCTCTTCTCGGAAGCGTGGCCGCTTGACGGCGCGGACGAGCCAAGCGAAATAATCGACGGCGCAGTCGCGGCCCAGCGCCTGCTCTTGATCGGCTTCAAGGGCAACGCATCCGCCGACCGGCAGAAATGGCTGGAAGCGCAGGAGCCGAACCAGGCGGCAATCTCGCTGGACGGCGAGCCGACAATGTACCCGAAACTCGCCGAACTCATCCGCGAATTCCACCGCCGCGGCTTCACGACCTTTTTGGTGACCAACGGCACGCGCCCCGAAGCGCTGCGCCACCTAGCCGCGGAGGACGCGCTGCCCACCCAGCTTTACGTTTCGCTTTGCGCGCCCGACGAAGAAACTTACGAAAAGACGAACCTTCCGGTCGGCGATGACAATTGGACAAAATTGAACGAAACTCTCATGCTGTTGCCCTCGCTTGCAACGCGCAAGGTGCTGCGCCTTACGCTCGTGAAGGGCCTGAATTTCCATTCGCCGGAACGGTATGCCAAACTTGTCAAAGTTTCCGGCGTTGACTACGTGGAATGCAAGTCATACATGAACGTCGGCTTCTCGACCCAGCGGCTGACGCAGGCGCACATGCCTTCGCACGACGAAATCCGCGCGTTCGCCGCGGAATTGGCGGGCAATGCGGGCTACGAGTTTACGGACGAGCAAGTCGAGTCGCGCGTCGTCCTGCTCTCCCGCGACGCGGAAGCCGCGCGAAACCGCTTCATAACAAGAGTATGAACCCGGCCGCGGCCGCGTAGGCGTTGCGCTGCCATTCCGGCGTCTTGATTTTGAAGTGCTCGAAGCGGTGGGCCGATTCGATGAAGAGCACGAGTACGGCGCCCGTTTTCAGCAGGTCCAGCGGAAGGCTCATGACTGGTTTCGGGGCGGTCGTGGTATTTAACCGCTTTTACACGCCCGCGGCGATTCGCAGCGCGTCCCTCAATCCCGGCGCGAGGCCGAACACCGCGATTAGTATGAGCACGAAGTTCCTTTCCTCTTCCTTTTCGCGCCGCAGGAGCCATATTGCGGCAAATGCGAACGCCAGTTTGAGCGCCAAAAACGCGAACGGCGAGAACGCGCCCATCAGCGCGCCCCCGACAACATGCTGTTCGAAGTAACTCGTTCCCGCGGGCGGGTAGGCTATCCCGATGCACGACGCCGCGCCGTCAAGCGATTGCCCGAATATCACCGCCTTTTCCAGCAGCCCCTCCTTGAACCCGCGCTTGCTCCACGCGTACTCGAAAACCTTGAGCGCGGCGAAAGCCACGGCGAAAATCGCGGCCGCGTGCAGCCAATTTTCGAACAGCGGAAACAACAGCGCGACGCACAGGAGCGCGGCGGTCCAGCCCGCCATTTGGGCGTTCGCAGGCTCCTTGCGGAAGGCGATGAAGCATGCAGCGAGCAGCGCGAAGGTCACGAAATAAATGCCCGGCGTGACAAACGGGTAAAGCGTCCAGCCGAGCAGTTCGATTTGCCTCGGCAGGATGTTTGCGTCCTGGACCACGCGCAGCGCGCTCCCGAAAACCACGAACGGCAGCACGGTCTTGAGCAGGTTTTCGTCAACCGCGATTTTGAAGCGCCGCAGCAGGCGGTAGATTATGTACGCCGCGACTAGCGCCACCAGCGCGTAGGCAAGCGTGTTCACCCAGTTGTAAGGCGCGTAAGCCGAAGGCTCGCGCATCGGCGCAACGAAGAACTCGTCAATCCAGTCCGCCATAACCAATTTAACCGCGGAGCCGTTAAAAAACAATCGTGCTCGCCTTAAAGGTCCCGAAGCGAAACGCGCAGGAAACGCTCGCCGAGCTGTTGCGCGGCGGCGCGCTCGCGCGCGGCGTCAAAATCCGCCGCGACGAGCGGTTCGTGTATTTCCCGCTCTCGAAGCGCGTCTCGATGCGAGGTTATCCAGTGGTTGCCGCGCGGTTCGAGGAGCACAACGCGCCGCGCAGCCTGCGCGAGGCGCTGCAAGGCAAGCTGTCCGAAGCCGAGCTGGAAGAGCTGGTGGCGTCATTCGACACCGTCGGCAACATAGCAATATTGGAAATAAGACCCGCGCTCCGCGCGAAGGGGCGGCTCATCGCCAACGCGCTGATGCGAACGCATTCCCAAATCAAGACCGTGCTGCGCAAGGATTCCGCGATGGCGGGGAAATACCGCGTGCGGCAGTTCAAGTGGCTCGCCGGCAGGCACACCACCGAGGCGCTGTACCGCGAGAGCGGCTGCACGATGCGCGTGGATTTGGCGAGAGACTATTTTTCGCCGCGGCTAGCAACCGAGCGCCTGCGAATCGCGAAGCTGGCGAAGAAGGGCGAGCGCGTGCTCGCGCTGTTCGCGGGAGTCGGGCCGTACGCGCTCGTAATCGCCCGTAATTCGCGGTGCGCGAAAGCCGTCGCAATCGAGTTGAACCCGCACGCGTGCAGGTTGGCGCGCGAAAACGTGAAGCTAAACAAGCTCGAAAACAGGGTTGAAATAGTCCAAGGCGACGTCAAGAAAATCGTGCCCAAAAAATACGCCAAATGGGCAAACCGCATCACCATGCCGCTGCCGCAAACGGGTGAAGACTTTCTTGAAGCCGCGCTGGCTGGCGCGGCGGATGGCTGCACGGTGCACTATTACGCGTTCGCGCCGATTGACGGCTTGTATTCCGGGGTTTCGCGCGTAATCCGGAAAAAGTGCGCGGCCGCGGGCTTGCAGTGCAGGATTGTGAACAAGCGCGTAGTGAGGCCTTACGCGCCGAAGGTCTCGCAAGTGGCGGTTGATTTCAGGGTGCGCCGCAATAAGTGACTTGAAGCGGCCTAACCGAGCAGCTCGCTCAAGCCCTTTATGCGGTTTTCCAGGTACTTTTTGTCGACTTTCTTGTTGGTTTCCGCGAGCAGGGCTTCATACTCCTTTTCGAGCGAGGATAGCTCGCGTTCGAGGTGTTCGACTTTCTCCTCTACGCTCCTGCCCAGCCTGCGCGTCTGCTTGCGGTACTGGTAAGTCGTCCGCGCGAGGAGCGCGAACAGGAGCACCGTCGCGATTATCAAGCCGAGCGAAGTAGTGTCGAAACTCATTTCCTGGACCTCCCAACCGCCTTTACCGCCACCTTACCCAGCGCTTTCGCGGTGGCTTTCGAGAACAGTGTTTCGGCTTCGCGCACGCTCGCCTTCGTCTGCTGCATCAGGCGGACTTGTTTCGCCTTGCGCCTGATTTTCGAGAAGCGCTCGACGAACGCGTCGGCGCGACCGCCCCATTCGCGGAACTTTTCGCCGTAATCCGAGTGCGTCTTGTGCGCCTGCAGGTAAAACAGGGCCGACATTAGCACGGCGGCCAAGCCGAAGAGGTAAGTGACTAGCTCGTTCAAGTCCGAAGCCATAAGACGTTCTCCCTGTGCTTAACGTGCCCGCCTTTTTTAACCTTCCCCGAAGTAAAAAGGTTTTTACCTAGCGTCCTTGCGGGCCGTGCCTCGCGGTGGGAAGTGAAAGAGTGGCAGCAGCAACCAGCTTTCCCGCCCGTAGGGCAGTACTCGCACGGTCGTAAGAGGGCTTTGCTTTCGTGTTCGGAACGGGAACGAGCGTATGCCCCTCTCCAATGGCCGCTGACCGCTATCTATTCGGTCGCCCGCATTTAAAACGGTTTTGTTGGCTCGGCTGCGGCAACCGGTGCGAATCAGTTTTCCTTGCGCACGTACTTCCTGAGGATTTCCGCGGCGCGCTTGATGCTCTGTGCGATTTGCTTCTCGCTCTTGGCGCCCGAGCAGATGACTTTTCCGTTCTTGAACAATAGCAGCGTGGTGCCGATTTCCTTCAGGCGCATGACGGCGCCGGGGAACTGTTCGGGCTCGTATTCTACGTTGTTGACGTTCGTGGCGATGGCGAACAGGTCGAGCTCCACCTTCAGGTTCGCGCTGGCGACTATGTTTTCGACCTTGAAGCTCACGTCCATCTTAATCGGCGTTTTCTTTTTCACGGCAGCCCACCCCTTTTTAGCCCCTATAAAAACTTTTCCCCGCCGCCCTTTAAAAACCTATTTTAAGCGCCTTTTCGTTTGGCGCCTTCGTTGCCGCGGGAAGGTTTTAATAATCCGCGCGCCCATATCGTTGCACCTGTTTTTAGCGGGTGGTTTGTCATGAGGCGTTCAAAAGGCAATTATTCTAAGCACAGCCGCAACTTTCGCAGCCAGGGCCGCGCGACCATAACGCGCCTGTTGCGCTCGTTCAAGGTCGGCGACCGCGTGCGCATCACTCCCGACCCGGCTTTCAAGAAGGGCAGGCCGAACAACCTGCGTTTCAAGAACAAGACGGGCATAGTGCAGGCGCGCCGCGGCAAGGCGTACGAAGTCGTCGTGAAGGACGGCGACAAGCCGAAGCTCCTGCTCGTTACCAACCTGCACTTGACGCGGGTCGAGGGTGCCTGAAATGCAGTCCGTGAAGGAAAAGCCGCTTGTCCTGGCGGAAGCGCGCGAGATTCTAGAGAAGCGCCAGAAGGACGGCGAATTGAGTTACGAGCAGCAGAACGCGCTGGACTATTTGCAGCAGTTCTCTTACCTGCCGCACAAGAAGGCGAAGGAGCTGTGCAAGGAGTTGAAGTCGCTCGGCTTCCTTTCCGAAGCGCAAATCGCATTGCTCGCGAACCTGTTGCCGTCCAAGGCAATCGAAGTGCGGACCATCCTCACGGTGGACGCGGGTTCCGAGGCGCTCACGGACGAGCAAATCAAGGCGGTCATCGAGGCGGTGAAGCCGTACCGCCCCGCCAAGAAGTGAGCTCGGCTTAAGGCTTTTTATTCAAGTTCGGCTTTAATCCTACGGGGTTAAATGCCGACGGGTTGGTTGCCATGTTCAACAGGGAAGAGTACGCTTACGCACTGGATTTCCTACCTTACGGCAAGTCGGGCGAGGCCCGCAAGGAGCCCGTAGTCCAGCTTTTGGGCGACGAGCAGTTCACGCTCCTCGAAGCCGCGCCCAAGCCCGGCGCCTCAATCGTGCCCGGCGAGCGCGTTTACGTCGGCAAGAACGAGCGCGACAAGGTCGACCGCATCAAGGGCCGCGTCACCTGGAACGATTTGACGAACTCCGCCCAGCACGAGTGCCGCGAACTCCTCAAGAAAATCATCAAGGAGCGCGAGCAGAAGTTCGTGGATTTCCTGAACAAGGCGGGCCCCATAAACCTCCGTTCTCACTCGCTCGAGCATTTGCCCGCGGTCGGCAAGAAGCACCTCAAGGTAATCCTCGAGCAGCGCGCGCTGAAGCCGTTCGAGTCGTTCGACGACGTGCACGCCCGCGTGCCCCACCTGGGCCGCGTGGAGGACATAATCGCCGAACGCATAATCCACGAGCTCGAGGGTGCGGCAAAGTATTACCTGTTCTCCAAGCCCATCAAGGTCGAGGACCGCTACTAGCAAATGCGACCCAAAAAGCGCCTCAGCCAGGTTTTCCTAATCGCGCCAGCGGTCGCGCGCCTCATCGCCGAAGCGGTCCCGCTGAAGGGCAAGCGCGTGCTTGAAGTCGGCGCGGGCCGCGGCATCCTCACGCGCGAGCTCGCCGAACGCGCGGCATCGGTTACGGCCGTTGAAATCGACGAGGACCTGATTTCCCGCCTCGAGAGGGCGCTGCAGACTTACAAGCGCGCCGAAATAGTGCAAGGCGACGCGCTTGAAATGCCGTTCAACGGCTATGACGCGGTTTACGGCAACCTGCCTTACCACCTGTCCTCGCAAATACTCTTCAAGTTTCTCGACTCCGATTCGCCGCTCGCGATATTCATGCTCCAAAAAGAGTTCGCCGAACGCCTCTCGGCGAAGCCCGACTCGAAGAATTACTCGCGCTTGTCCGTCATGACGCAAGCCGCGGCGGGTGTCGAGAGGATTGCGCTTGTTCCCGCGGACTGCTTCGAGCCCATTCCGCGCGTAGATTCCGCGGTCGTGAAGCTGGTGTGCCGCAAAAAGAAGATTTTGGACGCCTCGCTCGTAACCGCGCTATTCCAGCACAAGAACCAGACGGTGCGCAACGCGCTTCTCCACTCGGAACGCGCTCTCGGCCTGCCAAAGGCCCGGCTCGCCGAGTTTGCGGCGTCGCTGGATAAGCGCGACCGCAAAGTCCGGTCGCTGGCGCTCGAGGATTTCGCGGAATTGTCAAAGGCTTACTCTAGCTTTGCACGGTGACGGTTAAGCTTCCGCCGCACGCGGTGCCGTTGATGCTGGTGCTCACCGAGTAAGGCCCCGCTGTTTGCCCAGTGTAGTCGCAGGTAATCGTGCACGAGCCGTCGGGCGCGCTTCCGCAGCTTCCCGTGACCGGCGAGCCGAACCCGCAGTTTGCCGTGGGCGAGAGCGTGCCCGTGAAATTGAAGTAGTTCGTCGTTATCGCAGTCGTGTTCGGCCCGGCGCTCGTGTTGATTGTGGACGGGGCAGCCGAAACAGTGGTGCAAGCCGGAGCCGGGGTTGGCGTGGGGCTGGGCGAAGGGCTCGGCGACGGGCTGGGCGTTGGTGTCGGCGCGGCGCCGTTGTAAACAGTTATTACCACCGAAATCGAGGCGTTGGTCGCGTCGGTCGCGCCGTAGTTGAGCACAACATAGTGTACGCCTTCGGCGAAGCTTGAGACGTTGTAGGTGAACGAGGTGTTCGAGCCGCCGCCTATCTCGTAGCTCGTCGGGCAGGCGGTTTGCCTGGCAAGAGCGTAGTCGCTCGCGGTGCAGTTGAACGCCGCCAGCGCGGCCGTGCCCGTGTTGTTCACGTAATAATACCTGATCGTCGTGTTGGAAACGTTCTTGTAAATCGTGAAGGCGTCGGTTGCGGGCGCGACCGTGAACAGGTAGCTCGCCGTGGAAACCGGCACGTAAACGTTCACCGCACACTCCGCGTCGCCCAGCATTGCGCCCGCCGCATAAGTGAACGCCGTTGCGTTCTGCGCGTAAATGCAGTCAATGCTGGCGAGCTTTTGGGCGTTCAGAGTCTGCTGAGTCCACCCGTCGGTCGCCTTGCACCGCATGTAAACCGTGCTCGCGTTGGTTCCGGTGAATTCGGCAATCACGCGCTTTTGCGCGTCGCCGATTGACTGCAGCGTCAGCGAGCACGCGGGCGCGGCGGTAGGTGAAGGAACCGGCGAAAGCGACGGCGAAGGCAGCAACGATGCCGCGGGGCTCGGCGAGGGCGTTGGCGAAGGGGTTGGCGACGCGATGGGTGACGGCGTGGCATTGACCGCTTCGATTGACGGCGACGGCGTCACGCCGGTTTCCGGCGTCCAATCCGCGCTCTTTTCGGGTTCTCCCACGCACCCCATCGCGAGGAGTGCGCAAGCCAGCAGCAAAGCAAACAATTTCTTCATGCCCTGCTTTACCGCGGCGGGAGTTTAAAGTTTTGCGTTGGCACGGCGTTGTTGCTAAAGTCATCAAAACGGGCGACTTTAGCAACGGGAAAGCGAGTTTAGCGACAAATAGTAGACTTTATAGGGAAAACCGTTAAAGTAAGAATAGAAAAAAGTGACCATTTAATGTCTTTACCTCGAATAATTGAACGAACATTTTATCCGCCATTAGCAGAATATGCTCGGAGTATTGGTTTCGAAGCAATTGGAGAATCGGGTATCGGTGAGGGAGCTTTTTCTGATTTGCTCGTCAAAATTAAAGGCGTTAGTTTTGTTGTTGAAGTTAAGCTTGGAAAACCTACGGCGACTTTGAGTTTAGGCGCTATGGCGCAAGCTGCGAGGTATGCGCAACGATATGATACGAAAAATTATATGGTTTTGATTTTTCCCGAAGCCTATAGAAATCAACCTATAACGAGCGGAGAGATGCTTGAACGGTTGGCTCTAAGGGAAAAAGTAACTTGCCTCGTTTTTTCAGATTATTGGACTGAACACTTACAAGAAACGCCCGAAAAAATATTTTCAAATTTGCGGCAATTAATCGAGGGAGATAAACGGAAAATTGATTTTAATACTGTTGTCGAGCAAATCAAAGAATTCGTCATAGAACTCAATTCTATAACCTACCAGTTGAAAAATGATGAACTTGTTTCGGAAGTCGTTGAAAAGCTTGACCTTTTTACTGCAATCGGTGAACTCAAAGATAAGGAAGCCGCACGAAACCAGATAACAAATCTTTCTTCATACCTATTATTTAACCAATTACTGTTTTATCACGTTTATCAAAAACTAAGTAAAAATAATAAACTGTTAGAACTCGATGAAATTACTAATATTAAAGACATTCAAAAGTATTTTGACGCAATTACTGATATTGACTATAAGTCAATCTATAGACCGAATATATTAAGTCATATTCCAAACGAAAAGTCAGTAATAAACATTTTAAACGACGTTATCGGCGCAATAAAACTTTTGCGTGCTGAGTATATTACTCACGATTTGGCGGGGCGCTTTTTCCACGACCTTATTCCTTTTGAGGTTCGAAAAATACTTGCTGCATTCTATACGCATCCAAATTCAGCAGATTTGCTTAGCGGGCTCACTATAGATTCTGCGGAAGAAACAGTAATAGACCCATCCTGCGGTTCTGGAACTTTGCTCGTTTCAAGCTATCAAACTAAACTTCGCGCACATCAAAATATGCACGGCTATACTGATTTAAAGAAAATTCACAGGCGGTTTTTAGAAAAAGATATCTCGGGTATTGATATAATGCCGTTTGCAAGCCACATTACAACAATTAATTTAGCTATGCAAGATATCGAACAACAAACCAATTTAGTTAGGATTGCTTCGCTTGATTCTTTAGAGCTCGCA
Source organism: Candidatus Micrarchaeota archaeon CG_4_10_14_0_2_um_filter_60_11 (assembly GCA_002792915.1). Taxonomy (GTDB): domain Archaea; phylum Micrarchaeota; class Micrarchaeia; order Norongarragalinales; family Norongarragalinaceae; genus UBA93. The sequence goes on from PFPF01000001.1 coordinate 10,875, forward strand.
AAACAATTAAAGTCAAAAAGTTTTGTTAAAGGAAAGGGGTTCAAAATATCTGGTTTTGAAAAATCAATTCAACATACCTTAACAGGCGCTCAAATTTTAACTAAAAAACAAGGCTCTGTTTCTATGCAAGGAAAAGGTAGCGAGTTCTACTTAACGCCTTCGGACATTGTTATAATGAACCCGCCTTTTTCAGACAGGGAAAAAATGCCTAAAGAAATGCGCGACAAGATAAACGGTAATGAAATTCTAAATAAAACCTGTGGCGGTCAAGTCAATTTATGGGGGCTTTTTCTTGTTTTGTCCGATTTATTGCTTAAGAAAGGCGGCAAAATAGGCACGGTAATACCGATTAATATTGCGAGAGGTGAAGCAACTCAAGATATTCGTAGTTTTATGCTTAAAAACTATACTGCAAAATTCATAATCAAGCCATTAATTGATGATGCGTTCAGCGAAGGGGCATCTTTCAAAGACATTTTATATATCGCACAAAAGAAAAAACCCGATGAAAACGACTATACTGGAATCGTATCTATAAGAGTTTCTATAAAAAATCTTCAACAAACAGAGGTTCTTGAACTCGTTAAGCAATTAAGCGATTGTTATGAAAATAAAACAGACAAGCAGACTACCGAATTTGAAATAACATTTATCAAAACCTTAGATTTATTGAATTATGAACAAAATTTAATGCCGCTAATTGGCTTTTCAACTCAAAAAAATAGGCGAGTTCTCGAAAACTTTTTAGACACGATTAAGAAAAAATCAAGAAAACAACTTATCAAAATAAATAGCGAATTAGTTTCAGAAGGTTTCCATGCTTCGCCTTCAGGACTATCCGAACTGGTTTTCGTAACTCGGCATACCGATGATGCGCGTATAGAACGAGCGTTTATGATTCTTAAAAAAGAAAAAAATAATTCTATTGAAGCGCAAATAAAAAATAGTGAAATTATCTTAGAAATACCCGTTTCTAAAGTAAAACCTGCACTTAGAACACTAACTGGAATTAAAAGCTTCAACGCCGAGAATGTTGATTACATTTTGACTGAACAACCCGCAGAATTCAGCAAAATACTAAGTTTTTCAAAGTGGAAAGGCGATTTCAACTGGTTTGAACACAAGAAAAACGTAGAGAAAAAAATGAGTTTCGTGGTAGTCGGAAGACGTTTCAGACCAAACTCAAAAAATACCCACTTGTTCGCGTTTTATTCCAAAAACAAGCTTTTATCCCCGCACACTTTCAAAAATCTGAATTTTGAAAATGCAAAAGAAGCGTTAGTGCAAACGCTTATTCTCAACAGTAGCATTACGATAGCTAACATACTTTCTTTTAGAGAACAAACAACTGGCGGTTTTACAGACATTATGGAAAGCGAACTAAGGTCGTTCGATGTATTTAATTTTTCTCAATTAACTAAAGCCCAAACTGCCGAACTTGAAATGCTCTTTCAAAAACTAAAAAGTGCAAGCTTCCCATCTATTCTTGAACAATACGAAAACAACAACAAAGACCGACGTTTGCTTGATTCTATAATTCTTGAAGTTTTAGGTTTTAATAAACAAGAAATAGAACATTTACTCGACAAACTTTATCCCGCAATTGTCGAGGAATTAAAAATAAAAGGATAAAACTTAATCG
>PFPF01000055.1 GCA_002792915.1 Candidatus Micrarchaeota archaeon CG_4_10_14_0_2_um_filter_60_11
TTGGTGGAGGCGCAGCGCACCTGCGCCGAATGCGTTCCGTACAATCCCGTCAGGTTGAACGAGCCGGTCACGTTGACGCCGTCCGGGAACAAGTCGGAAACGCCAGATTCCGCGATGGAATAATTAAGCTTGTCCCAGCTGAGTCCGTCAAGGTTGCCTTCGCAATAGTACGCGTCCGTCGGCTGCATGGAAACCGCCTCGCCGAAGGCGCGGTCTATCTGGAAGCGCCACGGCACCATGTCCGTGAAGTAAGTCCTGTTTTCGGGCTCGTAAAGCGTTACGGAAAAGTCGGGCGCGGCGACCGTGAAGTTTATCACGAGCGAGTCGACGGGCCACTCGGGCGCGTCCGCGCCGAGGAAAGACTGCACGGGCTTGCAGAAGACCTGCACGTCGTGCCTGCCGTAAGTGGCGACGGTAAACGAGTCCGTAACGGTGGAGCCGAACTCCACGGTCTTCTCGGCGGAAAGGAACCCGCCGTCAACCGAGTAGGCACACAACCACGGGTTTTCGTAAAACACCTCGGTTCCCGGAGGCGGGGTCTGCGTGCCGTTATCGTCGCCGCCAATGCGACACCAGCACTTCGTGTTGGGATGCGTATCGCATTGCTGTATCACACCACCCGAGCACAGCGTGTACATGTAAGCCGGGCTGGGCGCGTTTTCGGAACAAAATGCGTTTGGGTACCCTTGCTGAGCGCAAGACAGGTAAGGCGAGGGCTCGCCAAGCGGATAGCATTGCGCGTAGGTTCCACTGCAAACAAAACACTTGCCGTTACCCTCGCAACCCAAGTCAGAACCTATTGGCGGTTGCAGTGACTCTGGTTGTGACGGTTCCAAATCAGGGCAACGATACCAAATAATCGGCTCGATAGAATCCCAACGGCAGCAATGAACGTAATCTCCTTCCTCGGCGCAAATCGTCTGGTCGCAGTGCGGTTCTTGCGAGGGGTTCGAAGGCTCAACGCACCACGAGGGCGGCGCGGCGACGAAGCTCGCCGCGTTAAGGCCCGCGAAGCTCAGCCTGCTTTCCGCCGCTGGCTGCGCGGTTTCCGTCAAGGCGTCGTGCAAACGGTATTGCAGCGCGATGGTGCGCGAGCCGTAAGTCGCGCCCTCGACGGGCGCGAAAATCGTGAGCCCGACCGTGACTTCGGTGAACGAGCCAGAGTCGCCGCCGGTTCCCTCGCCGGCGTAATCAAACTCCAAGCTGGAGGACAAATCCAAACCAGAGCCCGCCTGGCTCAACAGTTTTACGCGGACTTCCTCGCCGCTGTAAATGAAAACGCCGTCCGCTCCGCCCACGGTCAACTTGACGCTCGAATTCGTCTCGTCGCGCAGCCACGCCTCGCCGGGCGCCGAACTGTACAGCGCGAACGAGTGGCCGTGGAACGGGAATACTTCGCCGGTGGAAAGCTGCGCGCTCGCGGTGCCTTGCGATGGTGCCGTAGCCGTAGCGCCCGCCTTGGGGATGCGCAGCACGCTCCACTTGGTCTGCGGCGCGAGCGCCTGCGTTAGGCACACGCCGTTCAGGCAGCCGTTCTTGCAGGGTTCGGCACGGACCTCGCACGTGCTTTGCGCGCTGCACACGAACTCGTTGACGGTCGCGGTGTCAACGCAGTAGTCCCTGCGCACTACGTCTTGGGAGGCAGTGGACGACGAGCCTTCGGAGCAAGTGCCCAGCGTTTCGGGGCTGTCTCCGTCCGAGTCAACGCACGCGCCGGCTAGGGCTACGTAGTTGAACGTGGAAGTGCCGGTGACCGTCTCGCGCTTTACGAGCGAGGAGCCGATGAACGGAATCCAGGAAAAGAGAATGTCTAAGAAGCTCTGCGGGTCGCGCATGCAGGCGGCGGTTACTGTGTGGTAGCCCGCGGCCAGGCCTTGAAGCGCTTTCGGCTTGGAGACGTCGGCTCCGCTTGAGGAAACCAGGACCGCGAATTCGTCGGACGGCCTTCCGCTGTCAAGCGCGTAAGTGCAGTGCGTTGAAACGGAATCCGAAGCGACCGACCAAGGGGGCACATAAAAACTCAAGTCGAGCACGCCGTTGTTCGTGCGGTAAGTCTGCCCGTCAGCCGGATAGGATATCGTTATGTTGGCGGCGGACGCGAGACAAACGAGCGCTGTGAGAGCGAACACGAACAAGGCTTTCCTCAAATCAATCAACCCCTTAGTATAGTGCTACGAGAATAGGGCGGGAAGGGTATTAAAAAGCCTCTCCAAGAGCGCGAAAACCGTTAAATAAGAGTCGCGGCACGAATAATGCATGGCGTTCCCGCAACGGCTCTTCAACCGCCCCGCAAACCTGCCCGCGAACCTTGCGCTAAAGGAAGCGGTCAGGAACAGGTATTACGGCGGAGCGAACCGCGGCGAAGAAAAAACCGGCCCGTTTGACAGGATAAAGCGGGAACGCGAGGAAAAAACCGACCCGCTTGAAAGGATAAAGCGGGAACTAAAGGTCTTCGGCGTGTTCAGGGTGGCGGGCAAGTACGGCCTGAATGCGATTCCCGGCATGTTTTTGCTCAGGCCATTTTTATCCGAGCCGCCTTCACTCGAAGCGACGAACTGGAAGACGCGCTACGCGCTCTCGGAATACGCCCAACGCCGGCCGCCTGAATTTTCGGAACGAAAATTCCTGAACGCCCTGCAGGTCCAGCGCCGCGAACCCGTGACGCTCTCAGTGGAACAGCTCAACCGCTTCAGGACGCTGGCGCAGCCCCGCTGGCAGCTCCCGAACAGGTTCGTGGAACAAAACGTCCTGAAGAGCGAACGCGCCACCCGTGGCAAGCCGCTTTTCAGACCGCACGAGGGGCGCGCTGCGTGAACGCGCTGCAAAACGCGGCGAACGCCTGGCGCTTCGCCTCGCGGTTCGCGAACGCGCGCAACTACTTCGCGGCCATACTCGCGTTCCTGCTGTTGCTCGGCGTAATCCTGCTGTCACTCGCCTCGGGCGTCCTAAGTGCGATAATGAATGGCGGAACAACGGGCGGGGGACTATGGCCCGCCTTGGAATCCGCAGGCGCAATATTCATCCTCTCGGCGTTAGCGTGGGTGGCTGCAGCGTTCCTAGCCGTGCTCTTGCTTGACGCGACGGCGATGAAGGCCGCGCAAGCCGAGTTGAACGGCAAGCCGAAGGCGTGGGATTACCGCGCGGGATTCAAGCGGCTGCCCGCACTCCTCGGCGTGTCCGTCGCCGTGCTGCTTGTCGGCGCGCTTTCGTCCTTCATTTTTTACTCGCTGGGAAAAGGCGCCTTGGTGGAATTCGCGAACGGCTTCTTCAACGCGCTCTTCTCGCTCGCGTTCGCCCTGTCGCCCGTGCTGGCGGTCGTCGCGGGAAAAAACGCCTGGGAGTCGCTGAACGGCGGCGCCGAGGCGTTCCAACGCAATCCCTTCGGCTTGGCAATCAACCTGATTGCCTCGGCCATCCTCGGCGCGCTGATTTGGATTGTCGGCGCGTTCGTACTCGTATTTTTCGCGGGCATTGCTTTCAGGACGGGCGACGCGCTGCTGGCGGGCGTCTTGTTTTCCGCCGGGCTGCTCGTTGCGGCGTACTGCGCCGCGATTGCGCAGGCATTCAAGGCGGCTTACTGGGTTTCCTATTTGTCTAGCCTTTCTTCTTCAAGGCGTCGCGGATCATTTCCTTGACCCGGTCTATTGTCGCGAACTCAAGCGGGTTAACCATGTCGAGCGTGTACTTTATCTCCTGAATCTCCTGCTTGGTGGCGTACTTCTTGTCGAATTCCTTGAAGTCCGAGACGGACTGCGCGGAAGCGGCCGACGCCGAAGCGGGCCCCTGTGCCTCCAGTTTTTTGATGCGGTCGTTCAGCGAGACCAGCGTCCTGCCGAGCACCTGCTCGTTCTTCTCCATCGTGTTGATTTTCTGGATTATCAAGTCGATTTTCGACGACATGGAACGCACGTCGTTCTTGAGCGCGTCGATTTCAGCGCTCGGCTTTTCAACCATTAGGAACACCCGAAACCATTAATTCCCCTTTTTTATTAAGGTTGTTCATGCTCGTTCGCGGCTCCCTGTTGCAGGTCGACGTGGTGCGCGGCGGAATCTTCCGCCTCGCCCTCCTCACGCGGAACGGCACGAAGCGCGTTTACGACGACTCGTTCAAGCCCTACTTCTATTACGCGGGCGTTGAGGCGCCGCGCGGGTTCAAGAGCGAACGGGTAAAAAAGCTGGTCGCGGGAAAGGAGCGCGAGCTGTTCAAGGTGTACTGCCGCAAGCCCGGCGACGTGCCCGCCTCGGCGGAACTGCTGCGGAACAAGGCGGAATGCTTCGAATACGACATCCCCTTCCAGCGGCGCTACCTGGTGGACAAGGGCATAACGCCCTGCGACGGCATCGAGGTGGAAACCGAGGAGCGCAACGGCAGGCAGTTCGTGAAGGCAATCAAGCGCGTCGAAGGCGAACCCTTTGCGCCGAAAACGCTCGCATTCGACATCGAAACTTACAACGAACGCGGCATTTCCGAGCCGACGCGCGACCCGTGCCTCATGATAGGCTACGCGGACGAGGAAGGCACGGGGCTGCTCGAACAGGGGCCGCGCGGCTTCAAGACGGAAAAGGAAATGCTGGAGGCGTTTGCTGCGCTCCTGCGCGAAAAGCGCGTTGACCTGCTCTGCACCTACAACGGCGACGAATTCGACTTGCCTTATTTGAAGGAACGCGCGGTGCGCACGGGCGCGGTGATGCGCCTCGGCAGGGACAAGGCGCCCGTGCATGTGAAGCGGCTGGGCATCCGCAACCGCGCGGGCGTCGGGGGACGCACGCACTTCGACGTTTACGACGCGGTTTACTTCCTGAATTACATCGGCGCGATACGGCTCGAGCGCATGCGCCTCGAGGACGTCTACCGCGAACTGCTGGGCGGCAAGAAAGTCGAAATCAAGAAGGAAGAAATCTGGAAGCTCTGGAAGGCGGGCGATTCGCACGTTGGCGAATACTGCAAGGTGGACGCGCTCGCGTGCTTCCAGCTGGCGAAGCGCGTGATGCCGCAGGAAATCGAGTTGTCGCGCATCACGGGCTCGCAACTGTTCGACTCCACGCGAGCCACCGCGGGCCAGCACGTGGAAGCGCTGCTGACGCGCAAGGCGTTCGAGTACGGGGAGCTGCTGCCGAACAAGCCGTCCCACTCGCAGACCGCGGCGCGCAGCCAGAACCCCATCGAAGGCGCGTTCGTGAAGGTTCCGGACGCGGGAGTTTACGAGAACATCGCGGTCTTCGACTTCCGCTCGCTCTACCCGTCCATCATAGTGACCCACAACGTGGACCCGACAACGCTGAACTGTTCTTGCTGCGAGGACGCGTTCGTTTCCCCGAAAGGCCACCGCTTCTGCAAAAAAAAGCCCGGCCTGATTCCCCGCGTGCTCGGCGAAGTGCTGGAAACCCGCTTCAAAATCAAGGCCGAGGAAAAGAAGGCGGTCGGGGCGAAAAAAGAGGAACTGCACGCGCGCCAGTGGGCGCTCAAGATAATCGCCAACAGCTTTTACGGCTACACGGTTTACCCCCGCTCGCGGTGGTACTCGCGCGAATGCGGCGAAAGCGTCACCGCGTGGGCGCGGCACTACATCCAGGATGCGATTCGCCAAGCCGAGGAATACGGCTTCAAGGTGCTTTACGGGGACACCGATTCGGTTTTCCTGACGTTCAAGTCGGGCGAAGAGGGGAAAGTCAAGGCGTTCAAGGAGAAAGTGAACGAAACCCTGCCCGGAAACATGGAGCTCGAGCTCGAGGACTTGTACCCGCGGGGCATCTTCGTGTCCAAAAAGCAGGGCGAGAAGGGCGCTAAGAAAAAGTACGCGCTGATAAACGCGGAAGGAAAAATCAAAATCCGCGGGTTCGAGCTCGTCCGCCGCGACTGGTCGCCCGTCGCGCGGCACACGCAGCGCCGCATACTGGAAATCCTGCTGAAGAAGGGCGACGTGGAGGAAGCTGTAAAACTCGTGCGCGACAAGATTGCCGAACTCAAGGAAGGCAAGGTGCCGCTAACCGAACTGGCGATAATCACCTCGCTGCGCAAGAAGGCGGATTCGTACGCCATCAAGAGCCCCGAGTTGGGCGCGGTGCTCGAGGCGCGCAAGGCGGGCGAGAAAGTCGACGAGGAGGCGCCAATCGAGTACGTGATTACGACTTCCGGAAAAACGGTTTCCGAAAAGGCGCGCCTGCTGTCGCGCGCGAAGGATTACGACGCGGACTACTACGTCCAAAACCAGGTGCTTCCCGCGGTCCTGAAAATCCTGGGCGCGCTCGGCTTGAGCGAGGACGACCTGCTCACCAAAGGCAGGCAGAAAGGCTTGGGCGACTGGTAAGCTTCCGCAAGCCTTTAATACTAATTGATATCAAATGATAGTGGAGGGGCTCGCGGGGGTTCGCGAGTGAGAAAGGGCGAATACGAAGTAGTTTTCAGAAAACACGCAATCTTCCGCGCGGAAGAGCGAGAGATACCGTGGGAACTGATAGAAGCGACAGTAAATTGCGGCAAATTCGAGCGGTTCGGAAAACACGGGGTCAAGATAAGAAAAAAATTCGAATGCGGGAAACTGGTCTGCGTCGGCGAAATCGCGAACGGGCAAATCAGGATAGTGACGATTACGTTGGGGTGAAAAAATGAGGAAGTGCGCTTGCGGAGGCAAGATGGGGGAATCCGGCGGCTACCGGAAGGGCGTGCGCTATTCTTCGTTGAAGTGCGCCGAGTGCGGAGAGGAACTGATGACGATGCCTCAGGCGAAATCGTTCATGCGGTCGGCGGAGAAAGCGAAGCGCGTGACGTTCTCCAAGTGGGGCGAGGCGCTGGCGGTGAGGATTCCCGCGGAAGCGGTCAGGCAGTACCGGCTCAAGGCGCGCGAAAAGGGCGCGTTCGTGTTCGAGAAGGACGGCTTCAAAATCCTGCCTTCGACCGCCTGAGCGGAGGGCGCGGGGACTGCCCGCTCTCGCCAAAGGCGGGCAGAAAGGACTGGGCGACTGGTAATTTCGAGTCGGGACAAGTTTATTAGCAAAGTTAGCGCCTCTGTCACCCAACGTATATATTTGTAAGATTAGTAATCCGAAATGAGAGACATGGGTTTGACTACAGAACAAAAAACTTTATTGGAAAAGCGGTTGCCGAATTAGATTCTGAAGTGAAGAACGGCGCGATAGGCAGCTTCGTTCTGATGGCGGCGCTCATGTTTTTCTTCAACGAGCCATTCACCAAGTTCTTCGGTTTCGAGCGATTCAGCGTGCTACAAATTTTGATTTATGCAATAATTCTTACGGGACTGGGCATTTTTGGTTTAAAAGAAAATCAGGCACCCGAACGCAGGGAAATCGCATTCAAACTCGCGGGAGAGAAATCTAAAAAGGAAGCTGGCAAGAAATGAACCGGTCTTTTATTTTGCTTTTTGGTTTGGCGTTAGTATCCTTGTTGTTTGTGGGCTGCGTCTCTTCTAACTCACAGGATACAACGCCATCTCTAGCGCCTTCAAATCAGATAAACGAACCGTCGCAACAGCCGTCCCAAAAACCAACCGTTTTGGCTAAACCAAATCCGTCTTTGGAATTACAAGGCGCAGATTTTAACGATCGTGGCTCTCCCGGGGTTCTTTTCATAGATTTTACTATTAGCAACGAGGGCGCGGATTGTCACCCTATTTTTGATGTTTATGTGATGAAAGACAACACTATCGTTTTTTCAGAGAAAAATGTCAAGAGCGCGATTCCTAATATTCCAGCAAATGAGGTTGCCGGCTCAAACTTTGCGCTCTCTTCAGAACAAGTATTGATTGGAAGCTACACTGTCAAAGTGGAGGTTACCTGCGAAGAAGCGAATGTGTCGGTTTCGGCAGTTAAAAACTTGGAAATAAAACGCTTGCCGTGGTAGTTACTTTTTCTCGTCGTCTTCGAAGTCGTAGAGCTTGGCTTCCTCTTCCACTTCCTTGAAGTCGGGCTCCTCCTCAATCGAGCGCGGGGGAACGAGTCCGCTGCCTTCGCCGCCGTCCTCGCGCTTGACTATG
>PFPF01000006.1 GCA_002792915.1 Candidatus Micrarchaeota archaeon CG_4_10_14_0_2_um_filter_60_11
ACGCAGAAAGCCGTTTTAACCGCAAAAGATTCATACAAAGCGTGATAGCGAAACCCAAGCCGCACAGCAGGAAGGGCGACAACGGCGTTCTGCTCGCGATAGGCGGCTCGCGGCACATCCACGGCGCGCCGTTGCTGGCAGTCCGCGCGGCCGCCAAAATCGTGGACATTGTTTACTTTCACTCGCCCGAAAAAAGCAACGCGAACCTGCTGCGAAAAATGAGGGAAAAAACCGCGTTGTTCATCGCGGTCGACAGGAAAGGCCTGCAAAAAACGGTTGAAAAAAGCGATTGCGTCCTGATTGGCAACGGCTTGGAGGTTAACGCGCAAAACAGGCGCTTGGTCAACGGGCTGCTCAAGCGCCACCCGCAAAAACGGTTTGTTCTGGATGCGGGGGCATTGCGCGTCGCGGACAAGAGGCTGCTGCGGAATCGCATAGTCGCGCCGCACGCGGGCGAATTCAAGGCGCTGTTCGGCTGCGAAGCAAACGGGAAGAACGCGAAGGCGATGGCGGCGAAATGGGGCTGCGTCGTGCTGCTGAAAAAGGGCGGGTGCTTCGTGACGGACGGAAGGCGCGCTTACTCGAACGCCAACGGCAACGCGGGAATGACCAAGGGCGGCACGGGCGACGTTTTGGCGGGATTGTGCGCCGCGCTTTACTGCCGCAACGCCGCGTTCGAGTCCGCCAAAGCCGCGGCTTGGGTGAACGGCAGGGCCGGAGACGGGGCGTTCAAGGCGCAGGGTTATGCTTTTGACGCGGAGGACTTGCTGGTTTTTATTCCCAAGGCGCTTAAGGCGTTCGGGTGGCGTTGAATGGTGTCGGGCGAAATTGTGACTGTTTCTTTGTGGCCCGGCGCGGCGATTGCCGTGTTCCTCATAATACTGACCATAGTCATCATCGCGGTCTTCAAGAAAATGCTCGTCAACACCGTGCTCGGCGTCATCGCCCTGCTGGTAGTGAACTATTTGGGCGCGCCTTACGGAATCAAAGTCGCGGTCACCCTGCTCACGGTAATCGTTTGCGCCCTGTTCGGCTTGGCGGGCCTGGGCGCGCTAATCCTGCTCGGATTGCTGGGCGTGCAAGTCTCCTAACCGACCTTTTTTTAGCGTTGGAAGACCAGAAGTTTGCGGGGGGATGGGGTAGCTTGGCATCCTGCCAGCTTTGGGAGCTGGAGACCCGTGTTCGAATCACGGTCCCCCCATCGTGCGTTTTCTAATAAACAAAAAGTTCAGCGCTTGACAAGCGAGCCGGGGGAAACGGAGCTGCCGAAGTCCTCGGGCTTTGCCTGCACATAGAGCGATGGGTCTTCCTTGTACTTCTTCAGGTAGATGAAGCCGCCTAAGAGTGCGAGCAACAGCACCACGACGCCGCCAATCATGACCCAGTCCACCTGGTTTTCGCGCGGCTGTAAATCCAAGGCCGCGATTGCGACCGCGGTGGCGTTCAACGCGACCGAGTCCAGCACGTAAACCGAGCCGAATTCGCCGTTCGAGAGCAGCTGCTCCTGCGTGGATTCCGCCGAACGCAACTCCTGCAGGGACGCTTGAAAACCGACGATGCGGTCGTCCGTGTTGCCGAACTTGCGCACCGCCTCGTCCACGTTCCGGGAGGCGTTGTCGAGCGCCTTCCTGGCGGGGTCGAGCGAGTTGAAGGCGCCGCTGTAGTTTTGCGCGAGGCCGTTCGCCTCGGCGTAAATCGCGTCGAAGGTATCCGCCTTGTCCTGCGCGTCGGGCCCAGACGAGGCGTTGAGCGAGGCAAAGGAGGCGTTAAGTTGCGAGGTTTTCTCGTTCAAAAGCGGCAGGCTCACGCCGTAAGCGGAATACTTCGCTACGAGGTCCGCGGCAACGCTGCCGTACTCGTAAAGGCGCGCCTGCTTCCGGAACGCAATCCTGCGCTTTTCGGCCACGGGCGCGCGGAGGGCGGTTTCCGTCCGGATTTGCTGGACGAGCTCGTCGTTCGTCTTAAAGCCTTCCAGGAAGGCGGAGGACTTAACGGCGGCCAACTGACCCGTGAGGTTGTCGCCCCCGAGGCAGTTGTGCGGCTGGCCGTTAACCCACAGGAACTTGAAGTCGTTGTCCCCCACTTCCGCGTGGATTTCCTCGGCCGCCGCGGACACGTTGGCATAATACTTGTTCAAGTCGTCGGCGCTCGCGGACATGTTCATGAGCGCCAAAGCGAGCCTGTCCGAGTCGCGCGACGCGGCAGCCAGCTTGAAAGTCTCGAAAGAGGACGACAGCGCGACGGAAGCGTTGCCGAGTGGCGGGTTGTTTGCCTGAAGGTTGCCGAGTGCCGCGTACGAACGCGGGTAAGCCGTGCGCGCGGCTATGATGATGATTTTTAGCGCGCCGTTGCGCGACACGAAGAAGTTGACGCCTTCCGAACAGAAGTCCGCGATGCTCGTCGCCGACTGCACTGCCGGCTCGAGCACGGCCTGCCTGCCGCTTGCGTCCAGCGAATCGAAGTTGGCATCCTTGTATGCCTGGGCGACCGCGTAAAGCGTCTGCGAGTCGTTGACCGTCGACTTGTCCGACGCCCTGAGCACCACGTCGATGGCGTTGTTGAACGAGAGAACGTAATAGCCGCCGGACGAAACCGCGACGGACTGGAACGCGGCGGTTTCGCCGCTGAGCGCGTAAAGCTTCGCCTCGTCCAGCACGCCAGTTCCCTGCGGGACCGCGTCCTCGGCGCAGACGAACGCGGCGAGCGCGAGCAGGAGGATGAAATGGCGGGCGTTCATAACGCTTAATAAAATGAGGCGCAATTAATAAAGGATAAGGGTGGGAAACGCCCCGCAGTAGCTCAACTTGGCAGAGCATCTGACTGTAGCTTGACGCGCGCAGGCGCGCGCTTTGCCGAAATCAGAGGGTTGCCAGTTCAAAACGAGGCCTTCCTTCGGGGGGTTTCGGGAAAATCTGGCCTGCGGGACTCCCCCCTCCAACAATTAAAAAACACCCGCATGCACAATTATTCCGCACCTGCCGCGCTTTGGTGGTGTAGTGGTTAGCATTCTAGCCTGTCACGCTGGAGACTCGGGTTCGACTCCCGACCAAGGCGTAAACTTCGAGGCGGAAGAACCGCCCGAAGATTTTATTCTTTTCAGCGCAAGCGTTGCGCGGCGGAAGCTACGGGTTAAAAAAACTGGGGTTGTAACGCTAGCATGACGGACTTCGTCGCCGCTTTCATCGCCTCGTTCATAACCATATTCGTGATCATGGACCCGTTCGCCAGCATACCCGCGTTCATCGCGATGACGCACAGGTTGGATGCGGCGCAGGCGCGCGCGGCGGCGAACAAGGCGATAATCATCGCGGCGGTCCTGGCGGTCGTCTTCCTGTTCGCCGGCAGCGCGCTGTTGGACTGGCTCGGCATAACCATGAACGACTTCCGCATCGCGGGCGGCATCGTCTTGGGGCTGTTGGGCTTGGAGATGGTGCTGGGCTTCTCGCTCGGAAAGGAGAGCGAAACCGAGGAAGGCGAATCGGTAGCCGTGCTAATCGCCACGCCGCTTCTCACCGGACCCGGGCTTTTATCCAGCCTGGTCATACTTTCCGGCGAATACGGTTACATGCCGCCGCTCGCAGCCACGCTCACCGCCTGCACACTCTCGTGGGTGCTGCTCGTTAACGCGCGCCGCCTGCGCGACCTGGTGGGCGACAACGTAATAGACATTTTCTCGAAAGTCATGGGCCTCCTCCTCATCGCCCTCGCCGTCTCCTTCGTCAAAGGCGGCCTGATTGGATGAAACCGTTCGCCTTGCTGTTTTTAGCCGCGCTGTTGTTCGCGGGCTGCCTTGCCGAATCCGTGGAAGAGAAGCTCGCCGAACCGACCGCACAGTCGTCCTGGCATTCCCAAAAGCCGCAGGCACCCGACTTGGCGGTAACGGGCAACGTGTGGCCCATGATGGCCGCGGTGCACGCGAAAGTCAAGTTCACTTTCACGGTAGTGAACGAGGGCCCCGGCAACTGTTCGTCGTTCGACGCGTTTGTTGATCTCGGCGACGGCTACAACTTCACGCGCGTCATCCGCGCGGACTGCCGCAGCGGCGACTGCTTCGGCAAGGGCGCGCTGAAAAAGTTCGAGTTCGAGCGCACTTACGCGAAGTGGGGTTACCGCGAAATAGTTTTCCGCGCGACCTGCGAGCAAGCCGAGGCGTCGCAAGCGAACAACGAGTTCAAGGCGCGGCTCCTCGTCTATCCCGTCGGATGAATTCGGCGCGGCTGCCGCAAGCGCGGGGTTGAAAAACCCGTTTCGCCGCAATTAATCCGATGGCACAAAGCCGCACCGCGGAGCTCGTCACTTGGCTCACCGCCCCGCCCATCGTGACCGCGCTCACCATCGCGTTCATAGCCTTTTACGCGCCGCAGGGAACGGGCGGCCTGAGCAACGGCGCCGCATTCCTTCTCGGCTTGCTCCTGCTCGTGGTCGCACCCGTGGGCGAGCTGTTTCTCGAGGCGCGCAAGGGGACGATGACTTGGGACCTGCGGACCCGCGGCGAGCGCACCGCGTTCTACGGGGACTGGCTCAAGTACTCGCTCCTCGCCGCCCTGTTGTTCTGGCTCCTCGGCTCGCCGCTCATGCTCGCGTTGAGCTTCGTGTTCGCCGAAACCAACGCCCTGCTTTGGGCGCTGAACAAGTACTACACGAAGGTCAGCATGCACTCGTCCGCCTCGACCGGGCTTACTTCCTCGGTGACCCTGCTCCTCGGCTGGTCGTGGGCGTGGGTTTACCTGCTGTTGATACCGGTCTGGTGGTCGCGGCTCGAGTTGGGCGCGCACGACTTTAAGCAAATCGTCCTGGGCTCCGCGTGCGCCTGGCTCGCGTGCTACTTCACTTACGGCTACTTCTTCCAGGTCGCAAGCATTTTCTAGCTTCAAGGCTTGCCGTTGTCCGCGATTGCGCGCGACAGCTTGAGTATGAGCGCGTCCTTCTTCTTGCCCGGCTTGAGCGCGTGCCTGAGAACCTCGACTATCGTCTTGGCGGGAATTATTTTCACTTTCGCGCGCTTTGCCTCGTCCAGCGTCCCCAAGTCGTCGTAATTCGCCGCGGGAATTATCACGGTTTTCAAGCCCGCGTCCACGGCCGACTCTATCTTTTGCATTACGCCGCCGACCGGCAGGACTTCCCCGCGCACGCTCAACGAGCCCGTCATCGCGACTTCCTGGTTGATGGCAACGCCTTCCAGCGCGGAGATTACCGCCGTTGCGACGGAAACGCTGGCGCTGTCGCCCTCCACTCCCTCGTAAGTCTGCAGGAACTGAATGTGCACGTCGAACGCGCGCGTGTCCAACCCGCTGTACTTCTTTATGACCGCGCTCACGTTCTCCACCGCCTCCTTGGCGATGTCGCCCAGCTTGCCCGTGGCAATCGTCTTGCCCTCGTCCCTCGAAGCCGAAGGCGTGACTTCCGCAACGATGGGCAGTATGACGCCCGAGTCGCCCATCACCGCTAGGCCGTTGACTTTCCCGACGCGGTATCCCTGCGTTTCGAAAATGTGGTAGTCCTTGCGGGAATCCACGAGCTGCCGGGCTATCTGCTGCTCGAGCGTGCGCGCCAAACGCCTTCCCTCCCTGACGTGCGCTACAAGCACGACCTTCGAACCCATCGCGTTCGCCACGTCGCCGGAGGCACGAACCAGCCCCCCCAAATCGCGCAGCTTGACGGAAAGCTTGCTCTTCCTTCCCGCACGCCGCTGGGACTCCTTGACTATCTCCACTAACGCCTCGCGGCCGAACGGCGGAATCTTGCCGTCCTTCTTGACTTCCTGCGCCACGAAACGCGCGATTTTCAGGCGGTTTTCGGGAGTGTCGTCCATCGCCTCCTCCATGTACACCTCGTAGCCGTAACCGCGGATGCGGCTGCGCAGCGCTGGGTGCACGCGGCGGATGTCCGCGTAATTCCCCGCCGCAATGAGGACGAAATCGCAAGGCACGGGTGCCGATTGCACAAGCGCGCCCGAACTCAACTCGCTTTGCCCGGTAATCGCGTATTTTTTTTCTTGCAGCGCCGTCAGCAGCTCTTGCTGCGATTTTGGCGAGAGCGCGTAAACCTCGTCGATGAAGAGCACGCCCTTGTTGGCGCGGTGGATTGCGCCGGGAGCGAGGCGCAGGTGCGGCGGCGTTCCCAGCCCTCCCGAATTGTGCGCGAGAATCCCGTTCACAAACAGGTTCCCCGTGTCCGTAGTCGCGTTGTACACGAAGCCTTTCAGTTTGCGCCTCTTCACGGACTCGACTTTAACCATCGCAAAATAAGCAAACCGCCGACTAATTTTAACGCTTCGTATTCAACGCGTCTTGAAGCGCTTCCTGCCGAACGGTATCCCGAAAAGCGTGAAGCCGTGCTCCTTGTCGGTCAAAACCAGGTTTCCGTTGCGCCTGCGGAAGTAGTAGGGGTAATCCTCCAAAAACCGCTGGACGCGGCGGTTGTCGTTGACTTCGGAGGGCTTAAGTTTCGAAAGCTCCTCGGAAAAAAACCTGCCCCCGTGCTGCCAAGGCTCGAAAAACTTGTTTTCGGACAACAAACGCTGCAAGACACCGGGAGCGATGGGCTTTCCGGAGTCCAGCTCCTTTTTGAGGTCGACGTGCAGGGCGACGCTGGCGAATTCGACGCCGTGCGACGTTTCCTCAAACGCGATGATTCGCTTGCCCATGATTAAATTTGGCAAGCCCGCAATATAAAAGAATTGCCGGCGCGGCGAGCTGGAAGACCAAAAGCCCAATTAAAAAGAAGGGCTCATAATCCTAAGAAAAGCCGGGGTGGCAGAGCGGTTATTGGCGCGGACTTTTTTCTTCCCGAAGAAAAACGTCCATTAAAAAGAAGGGCAACGAAACGCCCATTAAAGAAGCGCGACAAAAGCCTAATCTGAGCCGGGGTGGCAGAGCGGTTATTGCGCCGGTCTTGAAAACCGGTGCCCTTCGGGGCACAGGAGTTCGAATCTCCTCCCCGGCGTTCCCAGCAAAACCCGTTTAATAGCGGGCGCGAAAAAGGGTTAGGTTGCACAGATGCTGTTCGTAACGACTTCACGCAAGCCGGGCGCGCTGACGCGCAAGCTCAGCCGCTGGATGGGCCGCTTCCTGGGCGACTGCGACAACCGCGGCAAAAGCCCCCTCGGCGACATGGTTGAACGGGCGCGCAAAAAAGGCTACAAGCGGCTGCTACTGGTTTACGAGAAGAACGGGAACCCCGCGGAACTCGTGTTTTACGAGGGCGACTGGCTCGAGCCGTCGGTTGCGATTGACGGCATCCGCTGGAACGAAACCAAGGGAAAAAGGGTGCCGCACGCTGCGTTCGTGCAAGCGATGGATGAGGCAGGGGAAAAAATCGCGGAACTTTTCGCTCTGGAAGAGCCAGAAGGCGGTGCTGTAAAAATCAAGGCTTCGGCGGACCGGATTTCCTTCGAGTACGAAGGCGAAAGCGTGGGCCCCGTGCTGAAAACGAGGTTGGTTGAAAATGGCGGAACAACAGTTGACTGAAGGCCAGAAAAAGGACTTGGGAGACTACCAGTCTCTCCAGCAGCAGATGCAGATGCTCATGATGCAAAAGCAGCAGCTGGCGGTAGCACAAGCGGAGAACAAGGCGGCGGTCGAGGCGGTGGAAAAAGCCGAAGGCAAAGTTTACCGCTTCGCTGGTTCTGTTTTAGTGGAGAAGGACAAGACGGCGCTCAAGGAAGAGCTCGCCAATGAGGCGGAAACGCTCGAGTTGCGCGCGAAAGTCATAGACAAGCAGGAGAAGCAGGCGCGCGAACGGCTGGCGGCGCTGGTGAAGAAGCTGGAAACCGAGTTCGGGGGCGCAAAAGGCGAGTGAAGGGAATAGCGCGCCTCGCGCGCGAACTGACCGCACTCCAAGGCAGCACGCTCGTGCTCACGCACGCGACGGCGGACTTGGACGCGTGCGCCTGCGCGCTCGTGCTCGCGCGGGCGATAAACGCGGAAGCGAGGACGCCGGACAGGCCCACCGGTTCGGCCTGGCGCGTGCTCGAAAACTACGGCCGCGGGATTCTGGAGTACGGCGGGGAAAAGTATGACAACCTCGTGCTTGTCGACGTGTCCAACGCCGACCTTTTGGGCGGCGTTGATCCGCACAAGTTCAAGAAAATAATCGCAATCGACCACCATTACCACAACAACCATTTGAAGGCGGATTATTCGCACATAGAGCATGAGCGCGCGAGTTGCGCGGAAATAGTTTTCGACGCGTGCAACGCGCTGGGTGCAAGACTGTCACCCACCGAACGGGCGCTGCTGCTTTCGGCAGTGCTGCACGACTCGGCGTTCTTCAAGTCCGCGAACTCGCAAACTTTGAGGACCGCGGCGCAAATGGCGGACGGGCTCGACTACGCGGCGGTCGTGGCAAAGGCAACGCCCAACGGCGAATACGGCGAAATCAAGGCGGTCCAGAAAGCCGTGGCAGCCGCGGAACTGGTGCGTTATGGCAGGTTTACAATCGGGATCGCAGCCGTCAAGGCGTTCGAGTTGCAGTCCGCTGCAGCACTCGTTGAAATGGGCTGCGACTACGCGCTCGCGGTGGACGAGGAGCACGGCAAGATGAGTTGCGTGAAACGCGTGGGCGCGCCTGGAACCGCGGGCAAGATAATGGAAAAAGCGGGCAAGGCGTTCGGAGGCAGCGGGGGCGGGCACGAGTGCGCGGCAGGCAGCCACGGGCAGCCCAAAAAAACGCAAAAAGCGCTGGAAACCGCCAAAAAAGAGATAATGTTACTACTCGGCAATAACAACCTTTAATAAGCTTGTTTGCGTATTTATTAACGCAGGTGGGGTTCCAATGGCCGGGCATCGGAAATTCGTCAAGAAAACCGTCAAAAAAACCGTTCAGCGCAAGCATGATGCGCCGCGTGCGGTCGCGGATGTTTTTCACGCAGAACCCGTCGCCAAGCCAGTCAAAAACAAGGTCGTGCGCAAGTGGCTTTACCAGTGCGCTTATTGGCGCGTCTGCAACTCTTGCTCGCTTAAGAACGAATGCCTCAACGAAATGAAGAAGCAGGGCGTGGAAAAGAACTGGATTAACGAGCAGGTCAACGGCATAAATCCGCGCGCCTGAGCCGCCAGCCGCAAAAACTAGATTACGAGCGCGAGCAGGGCGATTACCGAAAACGCCAACGCAAGCGCCTCCTTGACCGAGAAATTGTCGCCGAACAGCTGGACGCTGGCAAGCGCGACTACGACCGTGCTCATGCTCAGTACCGCGGTTACCAGCGCCACCTTGCCGCCTTGCAGCGCGAGCACCACGCAGGCGAAGCCGGCGAGCGAGAACATCACGACTAGCAGCGCGGTTTGCAGCAGGCTGCCGTCGAGCCCCAGCAGGCGGATGCAGCCCAAACCCAGCAGGGCGGAACCAAGCAAGACGAGCGCGAGCGCGCCGTAGTCCAAACCCTGCGGCAGCGAGTAATCCTTGACGAAAGTTTTCAGGGACAGGTTCGCGGCGGCGAGCAAGAGCATCGCGGCGACCGCGTACCACAGCCAGTCCTCCATGGAAACCGTTAGCAAGGCGCACAATAAAAACGCGACGGCAAAAGCGCGCCAAAGAAAAACGGGGGTTCAAACGGCCTTAAATTTGTACCCGTAGGCGATAACGCCCTCGCAGTCGTCCTCGAAAATCTTGCGGAACACCATCTTGACGGGCGCGCCGATTTTCACCTTGGCGGCGTCGGAATCGACGATTTGCGTGAGCAGTCGCACGCCGTTCGCCAGCTCCACTATCGCCACGTGGTACGGCGCCTCGAATTCGAAGCCGCTGGGCGCGGCGTGCACGAGGCTGTAAGAGTAAACCTTGCCTTCGGTCGGCATCTGCTTGGGCGCGATTTTGCCCTTGCGGCGGCACTTGGGGCAAACCTTGCGGGGCGGGAAGTAATCCGTCCCGCAGTTCTCGCAACTGCAGCCTATCAGCCGATAGCGCTCCAGGCTCTTCCTCCAAATCAACGGCAAGGCATGCCTCATTTTCGGTCGGCCCTCTTGAATATGTGCATCACGCAAGTCGCCCCGGAACCGCCCACGTTCTGGGTCAACGCGTGTTCGGCGTCGTCCACCTGGCGGCCCTTGGCTTCGCCGCGCAACTGCCAGCACGCTTCAACCACTTGCTTGACGCCGGTCGCGCCGACCGGGTGGCCGCACGCCTTGAGCCCGCCGCTCGTGTTAACCGAAATCTTGGCGTTCAACGCGGTTTCGCCGTCCGCCGCGGCCTTTCCGCCCGCGCCCTTCTTGAAGAAACCCAAGTCCTCAATCGCCATTATTTCCGCAATCGTGAAGCAATCGTGCACTTCCGCCAGCTGGATGTCCTTGGGCGCCAGCTTTGCCTGCGCGAACGCCTGCTGCGCCGCAACAGCCGTGGCGTTCATCGCGGTCATCGACTGCCGCGACGCGAGCGCGAGCGTGTCGCTTGCCTGGCTGCTGGCGAGCACTTCCACCGCCTTTTCGGGATAGAGCTTCTTCGCCTTTTCGGTCGCGCACAAAATTACTGCGGCTGCACCATCGGTAATCGGGGAACAGTCCAACAGTTTGAGCGGCTCGGAAATGTAGCCCGATTTCATCACGTCCTCGATTGTAATCGCCTTGTGGTATTGCGCGTACGGGTTGTGCATCGCGTTCGCGTGGTTCTTCACCGCGCACGCGGCCATCTGCTCCTCGGTGGTGCCGTACTCCTTCATGTGCCTGCGCGCCATCAACGCGTAAATCGCGGGAAACGTGGCGCCATTGAACAGCTCCCACTCTTGGTCGCCCGCCCCGCCGAGCGCGATTGCAACGTCTTCGGCGCTGACGTCCGTCATTTTCTCAACGCCGCCCACGGCAACGACATCGTATGCCCCCGAAGCGATGGAAAGGTAACCCTCGCGGAAGGCAACGCCGCCGGAAGCGCACGCGGCTTCGCACCGCGTTGACGGGATGGGCGCCAAACCCATCTGGTCGGCAATCAGCGCGCCTATGTGCTCCTGGCTGATGAGCCTGCCCGAAGCCATTGAACCGCCGTAAACCGCCTGCAGCTCGCGCCCCTCGATGCCCGCGTCCGCGATTGCCTTGGCCCCGGCTTCCACGACCATCTCGCGGAACGATGCCTCCCAGTGCTCGCCGAACTTGGTCATTCCGACTCCGATGACTGAAACGCTTCGCATATTATCACAAAGTCTTGAGCTTGCGCCTGTGCTTGGCGTAAACCGCGTAATCAACGTAAACCTTGTCCCTGCCTATCAAGTCGAATACCGCCTCGGGCTGCCGCGCAGCCTCTATGCCTTTCTTGGCTTCGAAGGCGAGCGCGTCGCTGCCAGCCCCGCTGCCGTAAGAAACCACGAAAATCTTCTGGCCGGGCTTGACAACGTCCAGCACGGACGCCAGGCCAATCATGCTCGCCGCGCTGTAAGTGTTCCCGATGAACGGCGTAATCAGGCCCTGCTTGATTTTCTCCTTCTCGAAGCCCAGCATTTCGCCCGCGCGAAGAGGAAATTTTCCGTTCGGCTGGTGGAACACCGCAAAATCGTAGTCCTTGGCGGTAGTGCCCGTCTTCTCGAACAGGCCTTTGGCCGCGCTCAACACGTGCTTGAAATAAGCGGGCTCGCCCGTGAACCGCCCGGCGTGCTGCGGGAATTCCGCGTGCTGCCTCCGCCAAAAGTCGGGCGTGTCCGTTGTGAACGAGAAAGTGTCGATCAACTCGACAATTGGGTTCTTTCCTATCAGGAAAGCCGCTGCCCCTGAGCCAGAGCTGAATTCAAGCGCGTCCGCCGGCCTGCCTTGCGCAGTGTCCGAACCGATTGCCAGCCCGTAATCAACCATTCCCGAAGCGACCATAGCCATGCACGCCTGCATTCCGACCGTGCCCGCCTTGCACGCGAACTCCAAATCCGCGGCAGTCAAGTCCGGGGACGCGCCTATGGCGTCCGCGACGATGCTCGCCGTGGGCTTGACCGCGTACGGCTTGCTTTCCGAGCCCGCGAACAACGCGCCTATGCGTGCCGCGTCGTGGTTGCGCACGGCTATGCGCGCTGCTTCCACGGCAAGCGTGCACGAGTCCTCGTCGAATGCGGCGACCGCCTTCTCGCGCACGTTCAAGCCCGCGCTGACCTTGGCGCCGTCCTTGCCCCAAACGCGCGCGATTTCCTCGAGTTTGATGCGCATTCGCGGGACAACCGCACCGTAGCCGATGATGCCTACGTTCTTGAACATGGGTTAAGCAATACTGGCAGCAAACTTATTAAGCGTTAAGCGTTACGACAACCGTCGGAAGGGGTAGGCGTTTTATTTTGCGCGGCTAGAAACCAAATAACGGTGATTAACGCGATGAATTCTGCCATTGAAGGTTTTTACAAGCTCGGCGTCAAGGAAAGGAACGCGAAACTCAGGGAGTACGGCTTGACTACCGAAGAGTGCGCGGTTTACACGAACGGCTTGGACTTGGAGACCGCGAACCACATGATTGAGAACGTGGTCGGCATTCACGCCCTGCCGCTTGGAATCGCCACGAACTTCAAAGTCAACGACCGCGACCTGCTAATCCCCATGGCAATCGAGGAGCCCAGCGTCGTAGCCGCGGCAAGCAAGGCGGCAAAGATCGCGCGAGCTTCGGGCGGCTTCAAGGCGGAAGCAACGGACCCCGTAATGATTGGGCAGATTCAAATCATTGGCGCGGCAAAAGACGCGGAAAAGAAAATAATGGCCGCGAAAGACGGGCTCTTGGAAAAGGCGAACGCGCTCGACCCCATGCTCGTCAAGTTCGGGGGCGGAGCCAAGGAAATCGAATGCCGCCTTTTGGAGACCGAACGCGGCGAAATGCTAATCGTGCACTTGCTGGTGAACTGCGGGGACGCGATGGGCGCGAACGCGGTGAACACCATGAGCGAAGCCATCGCGCCGGACTTGGAGGCGCTTTCCGGCGGGCGCGTGCGCCTGCGAATCATCAGCAACCTCGCCGTGCACCGCAGGGCCAAGGCTTCGGCAATATTCCCGAAAACGGAAATCGGCGAGGACGCGGTCGAGGGAATACTCGACGCCTACGCCTTCGCGAAGGCAGACCCTTACCGCTGCGCGACGAACAACAAGGGCGTGATGAACGGCGCGGACGCCGTGACGATTGCCACGGGGAACGACTGGAGGGCGGTCGAGGCAGGCGCGCACTATTGGGCCACTCGCAACAATGCGGTCGAGCCGCTTTGCAAATACTGGAAGACCGAGTCCGGCGACTTGGCGGGCGAAATCGAGCTGCCGTTGGCGGTTGCCACCGTCGGCGGAGCCACGAAGACGCATCCCAACGCGGCCGTTTCGCGAAAGCTCCTGGGCGTGAAGACCGCGCGCGAACTCGCCGAAATCATTGCCAGCGTAGGCTTGGCACAGAATTTCGCGGCTTTGCTCGCTCTTTCAACGGAAGGAATCCAGCGCGGGCACATGAGGCTTCACGCCAAAAATCTCGCGGTGATGGCCGGCGCGAAGGGCGACGAAATCGACCGCGTAGCGGAACACTTCGCCAAGGGCGGCGAGCGCGTGACGATGGAGTCCGTGAAGGCGGCGCTCGAAAAAGTCAGGCGCGGCTAGGCTTTTTTCGCGCAGTGCTCTACGGCGTTGGCGAAATAAAGGGTTCTCAGCCGGTCTCCACGAGCGGCTTGCGGAACATGAAGTGCGTCAACAGCGAGCTGGGCGGAAGCTCGTTTCCCTGAACCTTGATTTTGGAGGGCAGTATCAAGCGCACGTCGACCTTTCCGAATCCCGCCTTAATGAAATCGTTCGCGCGGGTCTCCGGCGAGGGGTGCGCTTCCAGCCACCAGTTGGGGCTTGGCTCAACCGCGCCGGTTTTTGGGTGAGTCGGCACGCGCCCGACCCAGCCTTTGGCGTACTCGTTGAAATTGAAGGAGCGCCCGGACCTCAAAGAGGCATCCAACTCCTTTATCAGATTGGGCTTTACTTCGGGAATCCTCAACAAGCCCGGCCAGAAGGCGAAAATTTCCTTTGCCGCCTCGACTTCCGACGGTGCCCTGCCGAAAACCCCGAGGGTTTTGCCGGGCGAAATGAACGCGTGCCCCCTCTGCGCCTCAACTGTTTTCCTGCCCAACGTGTAAAACCTGCCGTCCGCTGAAACGGCGGACTTCGCGGGCGCGACTACGAGGTTTTCCGCGCGCCAAGCCGGATGACACCAGTCCCACGTGCTGATGAATGCCCCCGGCGCCATCTTCTTGTAAATCTCCCCGAATATTTCAACGGGATTGGGGTCGTGGTGCAGCGCCGCACCCGAAACCACATGATTGAAAAGCACGCCCTCTAATTCCTTCGCTTTCCCTACGCTGGAAAAGTCCGCGTTGACCGTAATGATTTGCTTTTCCGAAAGCCCGGCTTCCTCGAAGCGCGAGCGGTAGCGCTCCAAGCCGCGCGCCATCGTGTCCACCGCGACGAAGCGCACCTTCTTCCTCTCCTTGGGGGTCAGCCCCTTGAGCACGGGCATGGAGGTGTTCCCCGCCGCGCTCCCAAAGTCGGCTATTGTGTAAAAGCCCTTGTCCAAAACGTTCCAATCCGCGAGTTCCCGCTTTATTATCGCGAGGCTTTTCTTCGCGTTAAGGCTGTTCGCGTAGTCCGGCAGCGCGCCCGCCGCGTTGACGACCTCGTCCACCTGCGTCTGGGTCAGCCGCGACCACTCTTCAGGATAACCCGCCCTGCCGCGCGCTATGACCGCTTTCTTGAATGCCTTTTCAAACGCGTCCCTTCCGCGGGCCCCGTTGAATTCTATGGCCCGCTGCAGTTCGCGGTCCTGCAACAAGAGCGTTGTCAGCACGGATTGTAGTCCCCAGCCTTCCATCGAATAGGCAACGTGCAAGCGCGCTTTGTCGCCGACGTTGGTCAGGGGGTAAGCGCCCGCGGGGCGGAGGAACTCGTTCGCACTTTGCAAACCCTTGCCTTCTCCTGCACCCATGTGCTCGAAAACCCGCTTTTGTATGAACTCCAAACCCCGCTCCTGCAAAGCAACCACCCAAACAAACCGTGCAGACGCGTTAATAAGTCTGCGCCGCAGACTTGCCGCTAGGAAAAAGTAGTCAGCGCCTGCGCATCGGCCGCTCGCCGACATACGCCCCGACGGGCCAGCTCATGCTGACCTCGTGCAGAGAAGGCTTGCGGCGTGAAGTATAGCCCAGCGGAATCTCTTTGCCTTTCTTGTTCGTGAACTTCAACTGAATTTCCACCTGGGCCGCGGGATTCGCTATCCCGTAAAGCCTGCGCACGACTGCCAGCCGCCTTTCTTCCGCGGCTTCGGGGTTCTCGCTCACCTTGCCGAACTGGTCGGAATTCATCCACTTCGTCGTCGTGACCGCGCTGCGGTAAAAATCGCCCTCCGTCTTGCTGGGCTTCACCTGCCCAACGTTGCGAAGGCCGGCGGAAGCCATCATCTTCAGGTGCTCGCCGTGCGTGGCGATGTAAGGCGAGTAAGCGCCCTGCTCATACGAAGCGCGCTTCGCGAACTTGTATTTGCGCATGAAACCCTTGGCGCCGTCCGGGGAAACCATGTTCACCGCGTAGTAAACCCCGCCCGGCTTGAGCGCGTCGCGCACGTGCCTCAAGAAGCGCAACTGGTCGCGCCTAGGCAGGCCTTCCAAGCCGTAGCGAATCAGGACGGCGTGATAGTTGCTGTTGCTTCCGAGCTTTTTGGCCGCGATGTCCGCCAAACGCCTAGCCGCGGCGGGATTCTTCGCCAGCAGCTCGGGCGTAATGTCAACGGCATCAACGATAGCACGCACACCCCTTATTTCCAGTTCTTTCCGCACGGCCTCGCCAAAGCCGCCTTCGCCCGCGGCAGCGTCGAGGATGCGAATCGGCTCGCCGCTTGCAAGGTGGCCGTTCCTTTCGAGCGTATCATAAATGCGCTTCGCGGCGTCCGCGGGAATTTCGGCGGACTTGTAGCTCGAAGCCGCGGTGGCTGCGGAAGCTATGCCCTGCTCTGCGCGCGCGTTCCAATTCCCGAAAGAGCCGACCGGCCTGAGTTTCGCCAGCTTTTCCCTGTAACGCCTTCCACCAGTCTTCGGCATGCTCAACCAACCCCGCGAGCGTTCAACGCATTTAAAATACGCCGCACCGATATTAAAACCGTTGGGCATGAAGCAACGAACCAATGCGCTGTTCAAGCTGGCGGAAAGCCACTACGAGGCGGGCGTAGCAAACGGCACGCAAAGCAGGATGCACGGGTGGAACGACCACGTACTGCCGACCGCGCTCCTAAGCCGCGAGATTGCAAAAAAGGCGGGCGGAAGCGCTGAAGAACAGGAGTTGGCTTTCGTTGCGGGCCTGCTGCACGACTGGAAGCGGCTGCCCGACCAAAAGCTGAAAAAACTCGGCAAAGAGGACTGCCACGAGCGCGACTCGGCGGCGTTCGCGCGAAAAATCCTGCAGGTTTATGGTTACTCGCCGGAAGAAACGGAAAGCGCGGCCAAAGCAATAGCCAGCCACTCGTTCGGCTTGAGCCCGGAAAACGGGGCACGTAGCGTGGCTAACGCCGAGGGCATTGTCGCGCGCGCCTTGAAGGCGGCTGACAAGGCGGGGCAATTGGGTGCGGAAGGCGTGTGGCGCCGCAACGTTTTCCTCGGCGAGGCAAAGCCGAACTTCACGCTCGAACAGGCGCGCGACTATTACGGGAAGCGCATCAAAAAGTTCGAAGAGTTCGCCGCGGCTCCCGAAGGGAAAACGCTGCTCGCGTGCAAGGGCGCAAAACAAGGCTGGAAACTGATGCGCGAATACGAAGAGCGGCTGCACTCGGAAGAAGCCGAGGCTAAGAAGTCCAAGGCGGTTGCCGGGTTTTACCGCGAGGCGGGCGCGACCGGCATGTTCCTTTTCGGGTTCGGCTGCGGGGCGAAAGGCTGGAACGAAGCGAGAACCGCAAAAGCCTACGCGGCGGGATTCCCGATAATCCGCGCGAAGTGGCTGAAAGCCAAGCTAAAAAAAGAGGAAGAGGCAGTAGTGCTTAAGGGACTAGCATTTACCAAGCGCTTGCTTGTTTGAGGTGCGTTGTAAAATGGGTTTGGCTACTTTCGAGGCAACCGCGAACATCGCGGTCGCCAAATATTGGGGAAAGCGCGACGAAAAGCTCATTCTGCCGAAGGAAGGCTCGCTTTCGTTCACCATGGACGACCAGCTCAAGACACGCACCAGCGTCCTGTTCTCGCCCGCATTGAAGGAGGACGAATTCTGGCTCAACGGCAAAAAAATGGACATGGCGGACAAGGACACCGCCGAGCGGCTGCAACAGATTGAAATAATACGCCAAAAAGCAGGAATCAAGGACAAGGCGAAAATCGTTTCGCTTAACTGCTTCCCCACCGCCGCGGGCTTTGCTTCCAGCGCCGCAGGCTTGGCGGCGCTCGCGTGCGCAGCGTCCAAAGCCGCGGGACTGGACCTGTCAACGGAGGAGCTCTCCATTCTCGCCCGCCTCGGCTCGGGCAGCGCCTGCCGAAGCGTGCTCGGCGGCTTCGTCGAATGGAAGAAGGGAATCAAGCCCGACGGCAGCGACTCGTACGCCGAGCAAATCGCGCCCGCGAGCCGTTGGCCGGAGCTACGCAACGTCATCGCGATTGGCGACTCCGGCAAGAAGAAGGTTTCGTCGCGCGCGGGAATGAAGCAAACGGTTGCAACAAGCGCGCTCTATCCCGCCCGCCTAGCTTACATGCCCAAGCTCATCACGGACATGAAGGCGGCTGTTGCGGCAAAGGACTTCGCGAAGTTCGGCGAACTGACGATGCGCGAGTCCAGCAACATGCACGCCGTGATGCTTGACACCTGGCCGCCGATAATGTACTTGAACGACGTGAGCAAGCGCATAATCTACGCGGTGCACGACTACAACGCAGCCGCGGGCGGAATCGTCGCGGCGTACACTTTCGACGCGGGCCCGAACGCGCACGTTTACACCACCGAAGAGCGGGTGCCGGCGCTGCGCAAGATGCTCTCGGAAATCGAGGGCGTTGAAAAGACGATGGTCTGCAAGGTCGGCGAGGGGCCGAAGCAGCTCAAGGAAGGCCACCTGCTGTCGCCGGACGGGACGGTGCTGAAGCACCGCTTCGACGAGGCAAGCGGCAAAATAATAATTGAGTGAAAAAATGGCTTCAAAAGAGGCGCTGGCAGCGGCTTTCAAGAGGTATGACGAACGGAGGCGCCTGCGCGAGCGCGCGGCGGCAATGGGCGCGTTCGTGAACTTGCGCTTCAAGAAGGGGATGGACGAAATCAGCCCGGCACACAACTGGGGGCACGTCCAGCGCGTCGCGACTTACGCGCCCGAAATAGTGAAAGCGTTGGGCGGCACCGAAGGCGAAGCCGAGGTCGCCCGCACGGCGGGCTACATGCACGACTTGGTGCGCAAACCTACAGAAACCGAAAGCCACGGCCAAGCCGGCGCGCGGAAGACAAGGGAAGTCTTCGCAAAAAATGCATTGGGCCCGTTCGGCTTCACCGAGGCGGAAACAGAGATAATCTCGCACGCCATCGCGAAGCATGAGGAAGTGCCTTCGCGGCTAAAGGGACCCAACAAGGACGTCCCGAAGATGGACTCGGTCGATCGCGTCAGGCTGGCGCTGTGGCTTGCAGACAAGCTCGAGGCGAACGGCTACTATATACTGGCGAGGCGCGCGGGCTTCGTCGGCGGCGAGCGAATCCGCGAAGGCGACTTGGGCAAGAAGGGCTTCAAGCCGCAGGACGCGCCGCTCGTCGTGGCACTGGAGTCGTACATCCGCCTGCACGTGAAGAACGACCAGGATACCTATCCCAAGTACTTCCGCCCCGTCGTTGACGAGATGTTCGACGTGCAACGCGACTTTTACTACTCGCTCCTCAAGGGCTTGAACCTGACGGAAGAGGACGTGGCGCGCCTCGTGGTCGAGAAGGGTATGGCAAAGCAGGCGGACGTGGAAAAGACCGAGGCGAAACGCAAGGACTCGAGGGCGCTCATCGCCTCGAGGGACGAGGACGCGGTCAAGTCCGCGTTCGAGGTAATCGGCCATTTCAGCTCCGAGAAGTGGTACCGCCGCGACTTGAAGGAGAGCATCGACTCGTTCAGGCCGCGTTACGCCAAGGCGCGCGACTGGAAGAAGGGAATGGAAGGATACTTGCAGGGCAGGCTGCGCAGCGACATTCACAGGAAGATGGAGTTCGTGGAAGCCGAGAGCCCGCCGGTCACCGCGCGGCGCGAACGCGATTTTTACGCTAACATAAACAGGATGCTTTCAATGAGGTGGTAGAGTGGAAGCGACAACTTCGGCTCCCGGAAAAATAATGTGGATCGGCGGCTACGCCGTGCTGGAAAGGCCGAACCTTAGCTACAACACGGGCGTGGACAAGCGCGTGTGGGCGCGCTGCAACGAAGCGCAGAAAATCGCGTTCGACATGCCCCAGTTCGGCATCAAGCTCGAAGCGCGCTTCGACGGAAGCAAAATAATTTTCGACAGGGAACCGACTGATGCGGAGAAGCCCGTGGAATTCGTCAAAGGAGTGGCGGAAACCTGCCTCATCTACTTGAAGGCCAAAAGCAAGCAGACAAAAAGCTTCGAGTTGGCCACGGTGAGCGACCCGGCGTTCGGCTTCGGAAAAGCAAAATCCGGCCTGGGTTCCAGCGCGGCGGTCACGGCCGCGGCAACGGGCGCAATAATGGCGCTGCACGGCTATGACGTTGAAAAGGATAGGCACTTGATTCACAAGCTCGCGCAATACATCCACTCCACGGTGCAGGGAAAAGTAGGCAGCGGCTTCGACATCGCGACGGCCTGCTTCGGCGGCTGCGCCTACTCGCGCTACTCGCCTTCGTTCGTGCAGGAGAAGGGCGTGGTCGAGTCCGTGGACGCGAATTGGGATTATGTTGCGCAACACGTGCCGGTGCCGCGCGGCTTCGAGACCGCGGTGGCGAACATCGTCGGCGAGAGCACGAGCACGCGCGAAATGGTCGCCAAGTACTCGGAATACAAGAAGGCGAAGCCCGAGGAATCCAAGGCGTTCATCGCGGAAGTCAACAAGGCAAACACGCATGCCATTGACGCAATCAAAAAACTGAACGAATTCGCGAAAAAGGACGCGGCGGGCTACGACGAAGCGCTCAAGACGCTCGCACACCCCGCGTTCGAGGAGTTCGTCGCCGCGTTCAACGAAGCGCGGGCCAAGACGAAGGAGTTGGGCGAGCGCATGGGCGCGCCGAACGTCGAATCGGACGTTGCGACTGATTTCCTGAACGAAAGCGACAAGAACGGCGCCATCGTCTCGCGCCTGCCCGGTTCGGGCGGCGGCGACTCGGTCGCGGCGTGGTGCAATTCAAAGGAGGACAAGGCGCGGCTGGAAAAATTCTGGCGCGGCTATTCGGAAATCAAGGTCGAACTCCTGCCGTTGAGCATTTCAAGCGAAGGCCTGCGGCTGGAAGCAACACAAGCGTTCCAAGATTTCTACGATAGGCACGGAAAACGGCAGGCTTGAATTTTCAAACGCCTATCCGCGTCCTCAAGACTTGGAAGCCCTTGGCTTCCATGGCGCTTGCCACGCGCTCTTGCAATTCTTTTCCAGGCGTCAAGGCGACCATGCAGCCGCCGCCACCACCGCCCGTGACTTTGGCGCCGAACGCGCCGTTTTGCTTGGCTATCGCCACGAGTTCGTCCAGCTTCTCGCCCGAAACCTTGATTTGCTGGAGCAGCGAGTGGTTCTCGTCCATCAGCGCGCCGACCGTCTTGTAATCGCCCTTCTCGAGAGCCGCGCGAGCCTTGACCGCCAGCGCCTCGGCCTTCTTGAAAACCGCGTCGTACTCTTCGGGTTGCTGCTTCCTGCGCTCGGCGACTCCCGCGACCATAGCCTTGGTGTCCGCCACCACGCCCGAATTTCCCATGACGATTTCAACGGGTTTGGGCACGCGGATTTTCTCCATGTCGTTCTGCCCGCCCGCCATGTTCTTCTTGAACCAAATCAAGCCACCGTAAGTCGCCACCGTGTTGTCTATGCCCGACGGGTTTCCGGCGAACGCCTTTTCCATCTCGTAGGCGACGGAATTGATTTTGGCGTCGTCGTAGCCCAGCTTCAATTCGTCCGAAACCGCGCGCGCTATAGCGACGCTGCTCGCCGCGCTCGCGCCGATGCCGCTCATGACCGGCAGCTCGCCGCCAAGCCAGATGTCGACGCCCTTTTCCTTCAGGCCCATCATGTCGAACATGCGCTCGAACGACTCGCGCTGCTGCTCGCGCTTCGAGCCGGAATAGCCTTCGGTGCCCTTGCGCTCGTCCTTCACGGACAATGCGCCGGACTTGGTGACTACCGCGTCGGTAGCCAAGCCCACCGCGGACGCGATGCCGGGCAGGCCGTAAACCACGAAGTGCTCGCCGAAAAGTATGACCTTGCCGTAGCCTGAACCCTTGCCCACTGAAACCACCTTAGAACAAAGGCCGATTAGCGTTTTTAATGTTTAGCACGCTTCCTGTGCCGCAGCATTTCGGGAAGGGTGACCTTGAACCACGCCGTGAACTTTTCCGGATGGGCCGCCACTTCCTTCTCGAGCGCGCCAAGGCCAATCCAACGGTAGCCGCCCACTTCCTCCGGGTTCGGCTTTATTTCACCGTCGTAGTCCCCGAAGAAAACGTGGTCGAACTCGTGCTCGGTCAAGCCGTGGTCCAGCTTGGCCTCATAGGTGAAAGCGTACTCCTCCCGCAACGGGCAGTCGAAACCCATTTCCTCCCGCAAGCGCCGGTGCGCGGCGTCGGCAACATTCTCCTTGTCGCGCGGGTGGCTGCAGCAGGTGTTCGTCCACAAGCCGCCGGAGTGGTACTTGCCGGAGGCGCGCTGCTGGAGCAAGAGTTCGCCCTTCTTGTTGAAAACGAAGACCGAGAAAGCCGCGTGCAGCAATCCTTTTTCGTGCGCCGCCATCTTCTCTTCCAAGCCCGTCGGCTTGCCCGACGCGTCAACGAGTACGACGAATTCAGCCATTGCAACAACCACTTAAACAAGCACGGCAGGGTTAATTTAAACGGTGCGGTGGCGGGCGCAACGAAAAAAATAAAAGTGCGCGGTGGGAAAACGCTTTAACGCCTAAGGCGCCCCGAAGCGGTCAAACCGGTTTTCGGGCGCGGCAGGCGATCATAGATTTAATGGTGGGTGCGGATTATGGCTGAAGTTGAACACAATTTCGAGGAAGTCAAGAAGAACGCGGGCGCGTTCAAGCTTCCCGCGAACTTCAAGGACTACGGCGAGGCGGGAAAGGGCTTCAAGTGGGAGGACCACCTGAAGGAAGTCGAATGGTTCGGCGCGCCCGACTTGAAAAACGGCTCGATTAACGCGGCTTACAACGCGGTGGACAGGCACGCGAAGGGCTGGCGCGCGAACAAAATCGCGCTTTACTATGAGGCTGCCGACGGGCGCGTGGAGAAATACTCGTACGCGGAGCTTTCGGCGCTCTCGAACAAGTTCGCCAACGTGCTGCACAAGCTGGGAATCCGCAAGGGCGACCGCGTGTTCATCTTCCTGCCGCGCGTGCCGCAGGTTTACGTCTGCTTCCTGGGCGCGCTCAAGCTCGGCGCGATTGCGAGCACCCTTTTCTCCGCGTTCGGGCCCGAGGCGCTGCGCGACCGGCTCGCGAACAGCGAGGCGAAAATGCTCGTAACCACGCTCGACCTGAAAAAGCGCGTGGACGAGGTGCGGGCTGAGCTGCCCGCGCTCTCTTGCGTCATGACCATAGACAAGCCAAAGCCCGTAGCGCAGGAGGGAAGCTACGAGGACTCCGAAGGGCAGGTTTCCTACGAGGACGAGATGGCTTCCGCTTCCAGCGAGTTCAGCATTGCCAAAACGGGCGTGAACGACCCCTCGTTCCTGCTTTACACGAGCGGCTCGACCGGCAAGCCCAAGGGCGTGGTGCACAGGCACGGCGGCATAGTCCAACAGCACCTGACCTCGAAGTGGGTGCTTGACTTGCACGACGAGGACGTTTACTGGTGCACCGCGGACCACGGCTGGGTCACGGGAATAGCCTACAACTTGTTGGGACCCCTTTCCGTTGGCGCGACGTGCGTGTTTTACGACGGCAGGTTCGATGCGGAAACGTGGTACAAGATAATCGAAAAATACCGCGTGACCGTATGGTACACCGCGCCAACTGCGATTCGCATGCTCATGAAGTCGGGCGACGAGCTGGCGCGGGAACGCGACCTCAGTTCGCTGCGCCACATTTACAGCGTTGGCGAGCCCCTGAACCCGGAGGCAATACGCTGGGGGATGAAGGCGTTCGGCCTGCCTTTCCACGACACCTGGTGGCAGACCGAGGGCGGGGCAATGCTGATAACCAACTTCCCGTCCGTGCCAGTGCGGCTGGGCTCGATGGGGCTGCCTTTTCCGGGCGTTCAGGCGGGCATCGTGGACGACGAGGGCAACGAGCTGCAGCCGTACAAGGAAGGCAACCTGGTGCTGCGCCCGGGCTGGCCCGCCATGATGACCTCGATTTGGGGCGACCAGGCGAGGTTCGACGCGTACTTCAAGAACGGCTGGTACCTGACGGGCGACAAGGCGATGCGCGACAAGGACGGGTACTACTGGTTCATCGGCCGCGCGGACGACGTAATCAAGACCGCGGG
Source organism: Candidatus Micrarchaeota archaeon CG_4_10_14_0_2_um_filter_60_11 (assembly GCA_002792915.1). Classification (GTDB taxonomy): domain Archaea; phylum Micrarchaeota; class Micrarchaeia; order Norongarragalinales; family Norongarragalinaceae; genus UBA93. Next base: position 23,540 of record PFPF01000006.1, read on the forward strand.
CGAGCGCGTGGGCCCGTTCGAGGTGGAAAGCGCGCTTGTGGAACATCCGGCAGTGGCGGAGGCGGGCGTAATCGGGAAGCCCGACGCGCTGCGCGGAGAAATCATCAAGGCGTTCATCGTGCTGCGCGCCGGGTTCAAGGCGAGCGACGAGCTAAAGGAGGAAATATCAAAGTTCGTGAAAACGCGCCTGAGCGCGCACGAGTACCCGCGCGAAATAGAGTTCACGGAAAAGCTCCCAAAGACGCGCAGCGGCAAAATCATGCGCCGCGTTCTGCGCGCCAAGGAAATGGGCCTGCCAACCGGCGACTTGAGCACGCTCGAGGACTAGATTTTCCCGACCAGGGCGGCCATTGCCTTCACGGCGAGCAGCGGGTCCTGGAAGTTGGGGATGCCATGTTCGTGCAGGAAACAAATGCCTTCTTTTGAGTAGGGCCCGCCCATGAAAACGCATAGCACGGGTTTCTTGGGATGCCTGCGGCTTGCGGCAACCACCGCCTTCGCGTCGCCAATGGAATCCGTCATTGTCTGCAGCGTCTGCACCACTATCAGCCCGTGAACGTAATTCTCGGAAAGCAGCGTTTCCAAAGCAGCGGCGTAGCGTTCGGGCAGCGCGTCGCCTATGAGGTCAAGCGGATTCGAGCGCGAGTACGCGGAATGCATGTTCCCGCCCCTGTCCAGCCTTGCAAGCGTTTTCTCGCGCAAGTCCACAAGCTGGACGCCGTAACGGTGGCAATAGTCCGCGCAAAGCACGCCCGCGCCGCCGCCGTTGGTTATCACGGCCACGCCGTTGCGCGCCGCGGGCTGCTTGCTCGCCGCATCGCCGAGCACGAAAAGCTCTTCCAGCGAGTCCACCACTGTTGCTCCGCATTGCCGCATCGCCGCGGCGAACACGGGGTAAGAGCCGGCCATGGCCGCGGTGTGCGACGAAACCGCCTTCAGGCCTTTCCCCTCGCGGCCGCCCTTGAGCACGAAAACCTTCTTGTCGTTTGCCACCGCTTTCCGCACGGCGGCCATGAACGCCTTTCCGTTGCGCACGCCCTCCAGATAAAGCGTTATCGCCTTTGTTTGCGCGTCCGACGCCAGCCAGTCCACAAAATCCGCCTCGTTCAAGCCCGCGCTGTTGCCCAAGCTCACAAGCGCGCTGAACCCGTACATCTGCTCGAGCGCCCAATCAATCACGCTGTCCGCAAGCGCGCCGGACTGGGAAACGAAAGCCATCCCGCCTGACGGCGGCATGCCCAACCCGAAGGACGCGTTGAGCGAGGACGCGGGGCGCAGCACGCCCAAACAATTGGGCCCGAGCAAAAGCATTCCAGCGTTGCGGCAAATGGCCGCGATTTCCTCTTGTTTTTGCCTTCCCTCAGGACCGGTTTCGGCAAAGCCCGCGGAAACCACTATCGCCGCCTTGACTTTTTTTTCGGCGCACTCACGGAGAACGGTGGGCACCAGTGCCGCGGGAACGCAGATTACCGCAAGGTCAACCGGACCTGCCGCGTCCTTCACCGAAGGAATGCACTTGACGCCCAGAATCTCGGAGGCGTTGGGATTAACCGCAAAAATGCGCCCCTTGAACGGCTTGGCGAACGGCGACGCGAAAACGCTGCCCTTCACCAGCCCCTTCAGCACGCCGTGCCCAACGGACGCCGGGTTACGGCTGGCCCCAATTACCGCAACGCTGGAAGGCGAAAGCAGCGGCTTCAAGTCAACCGTGGCAAATCACCCTCGCGTCGACTATGGTCGCCGCCTCTTGCGTTGCAATCACGGGATTCAAGTCCACTTCCGAAACCTCGCCGCGCTCGGCCATCAGTTTCGAGAGGCTGACGAGCGCGCTTGCGACGCGGTCGCGCGACGCCTTCCTGCCGCGAAACCCTTCGCCCGTGAAGAACGCCGAGGCTTTCGTTTCGGCAATCATTTCAAGCGCATCCTTTTTGGAGAACGGGGCGACGCGCAGGGAAATGTCCTTGTAGAGCTCGGTTAAAACGCCGCCCGAGCCGAACGCCACTACCGGGCCGAACACTGGATCCCGACTACCACCAAGAATCAGTTCAACACCCTTCAGCTGCTCCTGAAGCAGGAAGCCGTCGAACTTAAGCCCCTTTGCGCGCTTTGAGAGCTTGCGTAACGCTATCTCCAAATCCTCGCGCGACTCCAGATTCAAGAAAATTAGGCTCTTCTCGGTCTTGTGCAGCACGTCCCCGCCGACCACCTTGAGGACGAACGGCGGCCGCAGGCGGTTGGAAGCGTCCAGCACCCCGAGGCGGTCCGCGCAAAGCGAAGAGCGCACGGTCTTGAGCCCGTAGCGGTTCAACAGCTTGCGCGCTTCCCCGAAGGCGAGTTGCATGAAACGGTTTAATAGGCGCACATTTAAAAGTATATCAAGGTTCGACCGACAAAATGCAACTCGCTTGTTTAGGCGCCTGCAACGAAGTGGGCAAAAGCAGCTTCTGGCTGAAAGCCAACCAGGTAAGGATTCTTCTAGACGCAGGCATGAAGATTCACGACCACAACGAAATCCCGCAGTTCAACAAGCACCAGTGCGACGCGCTCGTGATAACCCACGCGCACCTGGACCACAGCGGGGGCGCGCCCGCGGTTTACCGCAACGCCAACCCCCTCACTTTTTGCACTTACCCCACGGAACCGCTGGTCAACCTGCTGTTGGACGACTCCGAGAAAGTCGCGTTGGACCGCAAGAAGGCGCTCCCGTTCTCGCGCGACAACCGCCGCCGCATGGACAAGAAGACTTCCTGCCTGGGCTACGGCCAAGATTACGAGTTTCACGACGGCACGCGTTTGCGTTTTCTTGACGCGGGGCACATTCCGGGCAGCGCCATGGCGCTCGTCGAAACCCGCGACAAGAGCCTGCTTTACACCGGCGACTTCAACCTGTCGGAAACGCGCATGCACCACGCCGCAAGGGCGCCCAAGGACGAAGTGGATTATTTGATAATCGAGAGCACTTACGGCATGCGCGAGCACCCGCCGCGCCGCGACTTGGAGCGCGATTTTTTGGCTGACGTGCGCAAGGCAATCGAAGACGGCAGAACCGCGCTCGTGCCCGCCTTCGCCGTTGGAAGGACGCAGGAGCTCCTGCAGGTCCTGCATTCGAGCGAATTCAACCACAGGCTTTACGTGAACGGCATGGGCAAGCAAGTCAACCAAATCGTGTCTGACTATCCTTCATACGTAAGGGACTTCGACGCGTTGAACGACGCGATAAACGCCGCGGAGGAAATCAGGAGCAACCGCCAGGGCGAAAAGCTGATGGGCAAGCCGTGCGCCATAGTTTCGACAGCCGGAATGCTGGACGGCGGTCCCATGCTATCCTACATAAGGGAAGCCACCAAGAAGGGCAACGCCGCCATTTTCCTGACGGGCTACCAAGTCGAAGGCACGAACGGCCGCCACCTGGTGGAAGAGGGAAAAATCAAGGCGGAAGGCGGGCGCTTCCAAAAAATAGACTTGCCCGTCAAGCAGTACGACTTCAGCGCGCATGCCGGAAAGCACGATCTCCACGCGTTCGTGAAGAAAGTCAACCCGCAGAAAGTGTTTTGCGTGCACGGCGACGAATGCGGAGAATTCGCCGCCTCGCTGCGCAACGAGGGCTTCGACGCGGTCGCGCCAAAAATCGGGGACGCCTTCAAACTGTAAAGTCGGTCAAACCCTTCTGCTTCGCGCCCTGCTCTGCGACCGGAGGGGTGCGCCTTTTGCCTTCCTTTTTCCAAGGCAACTCGAGCACGCCGTACTCGCCGTCAAAACCCGGCTTAACGCGAATCTTGCCTTCGCGCGACAGGAGTACTGTTTTCGCCAGCTCCGCGCCGCACGCTTCGGCCAAATCCTTTTCCGAAACTTCCAGCAAGACCTTGAATTCGCCGCCGAACTTTTCCGCGAGCGCCTGCTGGAAGCGCTGCGCCTTTTGCGAGAAAGCCGAGCCGCCCTCGACCGCGGCAACCAGCTCTTGAAGCGGCAAAAGCGTCTTGAAAGGTATCTTGCGTTCGGGAACGAAGCCGACTGGGCGGTCCGCCAGCTCTTCCACGCGGTTCTCAACGCCTATGACCAGGGGGCGCTTGCAAACCGGACAGATTTCCTTGAGCCTGCGCGCCTCGGCGGGGCTGCACGAGAAGTTGCACAGCCGGTGCCCGGAGTAATGGTACTTCCCGTAAGCGGGGTCGGTTTCAACGGTGAATGCAAAGCGCGCCGCGTCCTTGGCCTCAACCGCTTTGAACAAATTACCGAAGGTTATGCCGCCTTCCTCGAATTCGAACACGTTGCACTCGCGGCCGATGCGCAGCGGGCTCGGCGAGTGCGAATCGCTGTTGGACATCAGCGCCCACTCGTCCAATCCGCTCAGCCGCCAGTTCATCGCCGGGTCGCTGGACATTCCGGTTTCCAGCGCCGTGATTTTGCGCGCGTGCCTGCCGAACGCCTCATCCATCGAGTCGTAACCGCTCTTGTCGCCGAACAGCCCGAACCACGGCGTCCAAACGTGCGCTGGCACTATTCGCGCGGTAGGCG
>PFPF01000016.1:0-7293 GCA_002792915.1 Candidatus Micrarchaeota archaeon CG_4_10_14_0_2_um_filter_60_11
ACTTATTTAAACCGCCTTTCCCGAATTCTTGGGCTAGTTTTCGGTTCACCGAAGCTAGAGGACCGGATTCCGTGAAGGTTCCATGAAAGACAGAGGTGTGGTTTGGAATGGCTAAGAGTTACGTCAAGTTCTCGACTCCCGCCGACTTGCAGGCAAAGGCGCTGGAAGTGGTGGAAGCCGCGACTAACGAGGGCGGCATTCGCAAGGGAATCAACGAGACCACGAAGGCAATCGAGCGCGGCGAGGCTAAGCTCGTGATAGTCGCCGAGGACGTTGACCCCGAGGAAATCGTTTTGCACATCCCCGGCTTGTGCGAGGAGAAGGGCATCCCGTTCATGTTCGTCGCCGAAAAGAAGGCGCTGGGCAAGGCCGCCGGATTGGGAGTTGGAACATCCGCAGTTGCAATCGCGAAGGCAGGCGCCGGCGAAGGCGCGTTGAGGCTAGTGCTCGAGAAGCTGTCGGGCGTTGCGCCCGCCGTAGTGGCGAAGCACGCAGCCGAGGAGAAGCCCGCGGCGAAGAAGAAAGAGAAGAAGGGTTGAGCTGAATGGCTGTCAAAGGCAAGGAGGCTCCCGCTTCGCCGGACGCGAAGAAGGAAGCGCCGGCCGCTGCACCCGAAGCCAAAAAGGGAGCGGTCGCGCCAGTCAGGCGCGAGGCGCCGGCGATGGGCGGCTACCCCGCGGAAGTCGTAGAAGTGCTGGGGCGCACGGGCGTTTTCGGGGAAGTCATCCAGGTGATGTGCCGCGTGCTCGACGGAAAAGACCGCGGTCGCGTAATCCGCAGGAACGTGAAGGGCGCGATTCGCAAGGGCGACGTGCTCGTGCTGTCCGAGACCGAGCGCGAAGCGAAGCCCCTGAAGTCCAAGAGGAAGTGATTCTGAATGGCAAGAATTAGTCACGCATCCGCCGCCCGCAAGTGCGGGTTCTGCAGCAGGCTCGCGGGCTTGGGCGAGGGTTGCACGATTTTCGCGAAGGACGGCAACCCCGTCTATTACTGCTCGCGCAAGTGCAAGCGTAACGCCGTAATGAAGCGCAATCCGCGCAAGCTCAAGTGGGCGCACGCAGGAGGCTGAATCGGTCTTGGCGTTGCCGCAGAAGTACGACGCTAACGAGGCCGAGGCGAGGCTCGCCCAGAAGTGGTTTGCCGAGTCGGCGCACGCGTTCGACCCGAAATCCGCCAAGCCTTTTTACGTCATAGACTCGCCGCCCCCGTTCCCGACGGGGGAATTCCATTTGGGGCACGTGATAAACTGGTGCTACTTCGAGTTCGCGGCGCGCTACAGGCGCCTCCGCGGGTTTGAAGTGTTATTCCCGCAGGGCTGGGACTGCCATGGCTTTCCCACGGAAGTCAAGGTCGAGCAAAAGTTCGGCAGGAACCTTTCACGCGAAGAGTTCCGCGCAAAGTGCCTGGACTGGACGCGCACCGTCGTGGGCACGATGAAGCCCCAGATGGTCCGCATGGGCTACTCCATCGACTGGAGCCGTGAGTACTGGACGATTGACCCCGCGTACACCAAGGCGGTGCAGCACTCGCTCGTCAAAATGTTCGAAGACGGGCTGATTTACAGGGGAGAGCACCCCGTGTTGTGGTGCCCGAGCTGCGCCAGCGCAATCGCGAAGGCGGAGACTGAAGAGCTCCAGCGCGAAACCAAGCTGAACACCGTGCGCTTCGGCGGCGGGCTAACCATCGCTACCACGCGGCCGGAAATGCTGCACGCTTGCGTTGCCGTCCTTTATCACCCTGGCGACGAGCGCTACAAGAACGCACCCAAGACGACGCTCGTTCCAATTTTCAACCGCGAGGTTCCCGTAATCGCGGACAACGACGTTGACAAGGAGTTCGGCACGGGCCTCGTGATGGTTTGCACTTTCGGCGACAACACGGACGTGGTGTGGGCGAAGCGCCACTCGCTGCCCGTGATTGACGCGTTCGACGAGCGCGGCCGCCTGATTAATTCGGGCAAGTACGACGGGCTCAAGGCCGCCGAGGCGCGCGAGCGCGTCATTTCGGATTTGGATTCCTCGTCGCTGCTCGTAAAGCAGGAGCCGCTCCAGCAGGTAGTCAAAATTCACGACCGCTGCAAGCACGCGGTCGAGCTGAAGCGTTCCCGCCAGTGGTTCATCAAGGTCGCACAGTTCAAGAAGGAAATCCTGGAAGCCGCGGACTCAATTAACTGGGTTCCCCCGCATTCGCTCCAGATGTTCCGCGACTGGACCGAGGGGCTCGAATGGGACTGGTGCATTTCGCGCCAGCGCGTGTTCGGCACGCCGCTCCCGTTCTGGTATTGCGACAGTTGCGGGGCAATCGTGGCGCCCAAGCTGGAAGAGCTGCCGGTTGACCCCGCGGCTGACGAAGCGCAGCGCAAGTGCAAGTGTGGAGGCACGCTCGTCGGCGAAAAGGGCATTTGCGACGGCTGGGTCGACTCGAGCATAACGCCCCTCATAATCGCGGGCTGGCCCGATAAGTTTAACAGCAAACTTTATCCCGCTTCGCTGCGCCCGCAGGGCACGGACATCATCCGCACTTGGGCGTTTTACACCATTTTCCGCTGCCTAAAGCTCACCGGCAAGCCGCCGTTCAAGGACATCGTGATTAACGGCATGGTGTGCGGCGAGGACGGCAAGAAGATGAGCAAGAGCTTGGGCAATTATGTCGAAGCCAAGGAAGTGCTCGCCAAGGCGGGTGCGGACTCGCTGCGCCAGTGGGCCGCGTTGAGCGGCTCGACGGGAAAAGACAATGTCTTCTATTGGAAGGACGTGAATTACGCGAAGTCGTTCGTGAACAAGGTTTTCAACGCGTCCAAGTTCGTGGAAAAGTCGTGCGAGGGATTCAAGCCCGCGAAGGACGGAAAATACGCGCTTAGGCTGACGGACAAGTGGATTCTCGCGCGTTGCGCGCAGACGCTGGAAAAGGTGGAGGCCGCGCTTGACGGTTACGAGTATTACGCCGCGGTCACGGCGCTTTACGACTTTTTCTGGCACGACTTTTGCGATTACTATTTGGAGGATGTGAAGTACCGCGTGTACGGGACTGACGAGGACAGCAAGGCGGCGGCGCAATACGCGCTGCGGAGCGTGCTGCACGTCTGCCTGAAGATGCTGTCGCCTTTCGCGCCCTTCGTGACCGAAGAGGTCCACCGGAACATGTACGGCGGTTCGGTGCACGAGAGCGGCTCGTGGCCCAAGCTGGCGTGGAAGGCGGACGAGGAAACGTTTTTGATAGTCGATTCGATGCATAAGGTTTTGTCGCTCATGCGCCAACGCAAGGCGTCCAAAGCCCTGTCCTTGAACGCGGAACTGGACTACGCGGCAGTAGTCGCCCCGGAGGGCCTGTGCAAGGGTTTCGCGAGCGTGGACGAGGAGTTGAGGCGCGTTGGCAAGATTAAAACGCTCGAGTTCAAGCCCCGCCAAGGGGAGTTGGGCGTCGAGTTCGGGGTTGATTGAAGGAATGGCAAGATTGCACACTCGCAAGCGCGGAAGGTCGAGCTCGAAGAAGCCGCGCTCGAACGCCGCCAAGGCGTGGGTCCGCCTCTCGAAGGAAGAGGTTTACGAGCTGGTGAAAAAGCTGGCCAAGGAGGGCAAGACGGACGCCCAAATCGGGCTCCTGTTGCGCGACGTTTACGCCGTGCCCTCGGTCCGCGTCGTGACAGGCAAGAGCCTGACCGCCATACTGGCTGAACTCAAGCTCTCGCGCGAGTACCCGAGCGACTTGCTCGACTTGATTCGCCGCGCCATCAAGATGCGCAAGCACCTGGCAGCGAACAAGCGCGACACGTCGAACAGGTGCGAGCTCTCGCGCGTCGAGGCGAAAATCAAGCGCCTAGTGCGCTATTACCGCGGCAACAAGCTGCCCGCGGATTGGAAGTACGCGCCCGAAACCGCGGCGCTGCTGGTGAAGTGAAATGGCCGTTCCCGTAAAAGGATTGGACAAGTGGAAGCGCAAGAAGTGGTACAAGATAATCGCCCCGCGATTTTTGGGCGAAGCCGAGCTGGCACAGGTGCCCGCGACGGACGACGACCACCTCATGAACCGCGTGCTCAAGATTCCGTTGCGCGAAATCACGCGCGACATGAACCACACCTACGTGAACATCTTCCTCCGCGTGCACGAAATCGTGGGAAGCAAGGCGTTCACCAAGCTCATCAAGCACGAAGTCTCGCGGGAATACCTGGGCACGATGGTGCGCAGGCGCAGGGATGCGCTGCAAGTGGTGTTCCCCGCCAAGTCCGCTGACGGCGTCGAGTTCAACGTCAAGGCGATGGTCATCACGCTGAACCGCGTGAGCGGCCAGCAGAAGACCCTGCTCCGCAACGAGGCGCGCAAGTTCATCGCGGCGAAAGCCGCGGGCCAGTCGTTCGGCGACTTCATATTGGACACGCTGTACGGCAAGACTTCCATGGAATCGTTCGAGCACCTGCGCAAGCTTGCGGTGCCCCTCTACCGCGTAGAGGTGTACAAGACGCAGCTGAAGGAGCTCTTCGACACCGAGCAGGTCATCGCCCAAGAAGGCGAGGGAGCAGTTGCGCCCGACAGCAAGCCCGCCGAGCCAGCCGCCGAAGAGAAGCCCAAGTTGACGGAAGAGGAAGGCGGAGAGCCGGAAGCCGCGGAAAAAGCCTAGCCGCTTATTTTTTCTTTTTAATTTTTGTTTTTGCGCCGCCTTAGCGGGCGCGCGCTGAAAGGCAAAGTTTTGATTTTGTTTTTTTTCGCGCGCGCCTTACTTGCGCGTCATGCGCTTGAGGGTTTCCGCGAGGTGCGGGCTTTTCACCCAGAGGCCGACTTCGTCGTCCGGGCTCGCGGTGTGGTCGCTCAAAAACAACAGTGCCTGGTCGTCCGCGACTGCCATGCGCGTCGGATAGTCCTTGGCGATGCACTCGTTCGCGAGCTTGCAGGTCTCGCCCTCGATTTGCGACGGGGCGATGAAGCTTATCTTGACGCCTTTCGCCTTGGCTTTAATCAACGCGTCGGAATGCGCCTTCACGCGGCGCAGTATGCCTTCCGGCGTCGAGTTGAAGACAACGTGCTTTTTGGCGCTTGCAATCATGGCGCCGAGTTTCGAGTAAATCGCGTCCTTGCCTTTTATGGTCCACACGGCTTCCTCGCCCGTGGGCGCCGACTCGACGGTTTTTAGTTTGCCGTTCAGCTCCTTGCCGATTGCCTCGATTTGCTCCAGCTCCTTGGTGAGCTCGGTTTGGCGCTGCTTTTTGAGCGTCTTGATTGCCTCGCCGATCGGGAGCGCGCGGTACTTCACCGGGCGGCCCTGCTGGATTGCGACGAAACCCTTGCCTTGCAGGCGCTCGACAACGTCGTAAATGCGGGGGCGGGGCACTTTCGCGGTTTCGCTGAGCTGGCCCGCCGTGTGCTCGCCGAAAGCGTTCAACGCGTAGACCGCGTTGGCTTCGTACTTGTTGAGCCCCATCTTCTGGAGGCTTTCAATGATCTCGGGATTAGTCGCCATTTCGTCGTCGAACCTATTCATCAAATCCACCTATTTAAGCATGGTAGTCTCTGCAGCGGGGTTACAAACCCGTCCAATCACTATGGCGGCAAACCTTTATATATGTTGTCACGCAAGAATAGTAACAAGAGAAGGGGTGGGTAATTCATGAATCGTGCCTGGTTTGCAATGTTGAGTGTGCTCGTTTTCGCCAGCTTCGCCAACGCGACCGCCTTGAAGTCCAACGTGGACACGGCGTACATGTACTCGGACCAGCAAATCCCGGTGTATTACTGGACGGTCAACACGGACTACTCGCCGGCTTACGTTTCGTTCACCGCCGACATGGGCCAGTTGAACGGTTATTTCTCGTCTCCCTTCGTGACCGCCGAAATGGACGGCGCCAAGGGCTCTTACCTTTACATAAGCGCGCCCGACTGCTTCCGCGGCGCGCAGACCGTCCACGTCCGTTCGCAAGTGTGCGATTACGACGGCGACTGCCAGACTTACGAGAAGCACTTGACGGTCCAGGTCACGCCCGCGAAGAGCTGCCGCGTGATGGTCAACGCGTCGTACCTGCCGCCCCAGTATTACGCGCCCATGCCGCAGTCCTGCGCTCCCTGCGGGGCGTGCGTTTCGGGCTGCAACTCGCTTTCTTCGGGCGGCTGCTGCAACGAGAACGTGAGCGTCCAGATGGACAACGGCTACACGCAGTACTCCACTATTACTTACAGCCAATTTTACGACCCGACGGAATACGAGGTGCGCGTGAACGGCGCGGACTCGTGCCAGAATATTCTGGCGGGCGAATGGATGCGCGCGCCCCTCTCGCTCATGAACTACGGCGCGGCGGGGACGTTCGACTTGCGCCTCATCGGCGACAAGGAGAAGATGAACGCGATTTTGAGCAACTCTTACGTCAGCCTGGTGCGCAACGGGATTTCGGAAGTTTTCATCGACGTGTCGCCTTCGCGCGTGCAGGGCGGCGGCCGCTACTGGGTCACGATGCAGGTACTGAAGAACGGCGTCGTTACCGCCGAGAAGGATGTGTGCGTTGACGTCGAGGACGTGGTGCAGGCTGCCGTTTCCATGCCGTCGTTCGTTACGGCGAGCGCCTGCGAGGACTACTCGTTCACCGCGACCGTCAGGAATTCGGGCACTTCGGAGCAGGTTTTCGCGCTGTTGACCGGCTCGTTCGCCGCGGTTTCGCCGAGCGAGGTTTCGCTCAAGCCGGGCGAGTCCGCCGACGTGAGGGTTTCAATTTCGGGCCAGAAGCTCGCTTCGGGCTCTTACTCCCTGCTGAAAGTTGGCGCTGCGACCGTCGAGGGCGTTGTCCGCGTGGTCGGCGAGGCAAACACGACCGTTTTCGCCGAGGGCTGCGCGTCGGCTGCAAGCGGGGTGGACGCTTCCGCGACCGAGGAGAACGACTTCTTCAAGGTGATAGTCGAGGTAGAGAACCCGGACTCGAAGCCGTTGCAGAACGTGAGCGTCGAGGTGATGAACCTGCCGCAGGGCTGGAGCGTGTTGAGCGAATCGGGGTTCTCGGTTGACGCGAACTCGAAGCGCAACGTGACCGTTTGGATCAAGCCGTCGAGCGCCGAGGAGGTTTCGCCTCTCGTGGTCGTCAAGTCGGACGGCCGCGTGGTAGGCACCAAGGAGATTCCCAAGCTGAGCGCAAAGGCGGCGGGTTTGACCGGGTTCGTGACCCTTGCGTTGAGCCAGAACGGCTGGATTGTCGCCATTCTCGTGCTCGTGGCGCTGTTGATAATCGTGCTGGCGGGAAAGCGCGGCGGTGACGCAGCGCCGGCAAATGGCCTTGACGAAATCAAGGCGTCCGTAGAGGGCCCGAAATGAGGCTTGTC
>PFPF01000016.1:7521-8141 GCA_002792915.1 Candidatus Micrarchaeota archaeon CG_4_10_14_0_2_um_filter_60_11
CTTACTAATAAGTATTTCTTTTAATTTTTTATCTATATTCGCGAATTTTGCGAGTATCTCATCAAACTTCGTAATCTGGCCCGGGTCAATGATAATGCCTCTTAAAATCACCTGCGCCTTACCGTCATCGCCTTTTTCAATGTCAAATTTGACCTCTGTAACGCCATTTCTGTTAACGGAAATCTGCAGAGCCTTGTCAATGAGGCTTGCATGTTCCTTATCAGCGCCGGCCATCTTTATTATTAAGGAACCTGACGTAAATCCTTTGTTAGCGCCGTCAACATCCATATAAATCTTTACTGCCTGAACGCTAAACCCTGACTGGTTCCTTGTTTCAACAAACTTCACAACAGCATAACCGCCCCTAAAGCTGTTCAACGCTGCCCTTATATCACTCTCAAGCTTACTTTTACTGTCAAATTTAAGCCATTTATCAGAAGAGCCAAATACAACCTCTATATTGATTTTGGCTTCAGCTGTTTTACCGTCCTTTGACTTCTTCATATCAACAACAAGATTAACCTGGCCGCCTGCCTTTATAACATTCTCTAATTTATTCCGCGTCCTTACTGACAGGCCTTTCAACATCGCTATATCGTCTGAAGTTTCCAGGCCTATTG
>PFPF01000031.1 GCA_002792915.1 Candidatus Micrarchaeota archaeon CG_4_10_14_0_2_um_filter_60_11
GGACAACACGGCGAAGGATTACGAAAAAATGTACGACGAATTTGTATGGTGAAACGAAATGCTGTTGAGCGACCGAACCATCCTTGAGGAAATAAGGCGCAAGCGCATCGCAATCGAGCCGTTCAAGCCGGAATGCGTGCAGTCGTCCAGCGTTGACCTGCACCTTTCCAACGAGTTCCGCGTGTTCAAGAGCGTGCACACGGCGTTCATCGACGCGCGCGAGAAGGGCGATTACACCGAGCGCGTGGAGATAACCGGCGGCGAGCCGTTCATCATGCATCCGCGCGAGTTCGTGCTCGGCTGCACGGTCGAACGAATCGAGCTGCCCGACGACTTGTTCGCGCTGCTCGAAGGCAAGAGCTCGCTGGGGCGCATTGGCGTGATAATCCACGCTACCGCGGGGCAGGTGCACCCCGGATGGAAGGGCAGGCTCACGCTGGAGCTGAGCAACGTTGGAAAGCTGCCGGTTGCGCTGTACCCGGGAATGGAAATCGCGCAAATCGCCTTCGGGCAGCTGTCCACGCCGGCGGACAAGCCTTACGGTCACAAGGAATTGAAGAGCAGGTACCAGGGCGCGGACGGGCCGGACGAGAGCCGCCCCGCGCGGAAGGGGTGAAAGTCAATATGAGGAAGGCTTTGTTTTTGTTGGTCGTCGCGGCGTGCTACGCCAACGCTATGGCGGACTGCGCGGAAGAGTTCTACGTCCACTTTGACGAGAACGTCTACATGGCGCCCGCTTACACGTGGGACCTGCGCGGCGACGTTGTAGCCCTGACCGCGCGGAACTCGCTGCACGAGGCGGCATTCAACGGCGCGGGCAAGACGCTCACGGTGCTCGTCAAACAGGGGGACAGCTCGTGGGCGGGCAATTACGAGGGAAACCTGTTCATCCGGCCGCTAAACCCCCTGCCCGAGGCGAGCGTGAACAAAACGCTGTCCAACAACGTCACCTTCCAGTGCACGTCCGCTAACAAGACGATTTACGCGGACTACCCGTCAGTCCAGTCATTCAGCTACGGCAGCGGGAAAATAAACGCCTCGTTCGTCAAGTTTTACGCCGACGAACGCGCCTTCGGGTTCGGCAGCGAATACTCCTCGGACGCGTTCTACGTGCTCGCCGCGGACTACTCAATCTCGCCCAACAACGTGCTGCAGGCGGGCACGATTTTTTATGAGACACCAGCGGGCTTCAGGCGGCTCGCGTCCAACGCGGTGCGCTACAAGGCGTGCTGCGCGGGCTCGTGCGCCCCGACTGCCAACGGCTGCGAGTCCGAAATACTGTCTGCGGGCGCGTGGTGCGACGGCGACTGGCTTTACGAATACTCGTGCGCCCAAAACGAGTGCGTGCCCTCGGCGCAGGAGTGCCTCGGCGGCTGCGCAAACGCGTCCTGCCTCCTGCAGCTGACCTGCACGGACTCCGACAACGGCGTCAACGCGGAAGTCAAGGGAACGCTGGACGGGCAGGCGGTCAACGGCACTTACACGCAAGAGGACTTCTGCGCCACCGACAAAATCGTGGTCGAGCACTACTGCGAAGGCGTGCTGCCCAAGAGCAAGCGCATCGAATGCGACTACGCCTGCGCGGACGGCGCGTGCGCCGCCAAGCCCAGCGCAACACTCTCACCCTCAGCCGCGCAAGTCTCGCCGACGGCAATGCCGCCAAGCCAGCAGGGACCGGACTATGGTTTTTATGCTATGGTCGCGGCGCTGGCAATCCTGCTCGGCGCGGTCGCGTGGTGGATGGCAAAACGCAAGTGAACCAGTGAAGCCAATGGGAAAATACTTCGGGACCTCAGGAATCCGCGGCTTGGCGAGTTCGCAGCTGACCGACGCGTTCGTACGCAAGGCGGCCGACGCCGCGGGGGCGTTCTACGGCGCGGAAAAAAAGGTCTGCATTGCGCGCGACACCCGCCCAAGCGGGCAGCGCATCCGCGACGCGCTGGCGCAAGGGCTGGCCGAACAAGGCTGCGAGGTCACCGACTTCGGCGTATTGACCACGCCGGGGCTGTACTACCTGACGCGCGAACTCGGCTTTGACGGCGGAGTGATGATAACCGCGAGCCACAACCCGCCGGAGTACAACGGGATAAAATTCTGCGACGCGAACGGCGCGCTGCCCGAAGCCGACGAAGAGGCCATCGAAAAGCTCATCGACAAGCCGCCGGCTCGCGCGAAAACAAAGGGAACGCTGCGCGAAATCGACGGCGTTACGGAGTACGCGGAACGCCTCGTGAAAATCGCACCCAAGCCGAGGAAGCGCATGCGCGTACTCGTGGACTGCGCCGCGGGACCAGCCGCCCTGGTCGCGCCGCGCGTCTTGCGCAAGCTGGGCTATGACGTGGTCGAATTCAACTGCGTTCCCGACGCTACGAAAAGCAACCGCCCCCTCGAGCCCAAGGCGCCCAACCTGAAGCTGGCAGTGGAAGCGCTGCGCGAAACTGGTGCCGAAGCCGGAATCGCGTTCGACGGCGACGCGGACCGCGTGGCGTTCTTCGACAGAAATGGTGCGTGGGACGACGACGAGAACAATGCGGCCGTGTGCCTCGCCAACCTGAAGAGCAAGAAGAACCGCCTAGTCATCGGGACCGTTGAGAGCCGCTCGTATCTGGACGCGGTGCTAGCCAAAATCGGCGCGACGGTTTACAGGACGAAGGTGGGCGACGGGGCAATCGTGCGCGCCTGCCGCGAGAAAAACGCGGCGATGGGCGTGGAGGAAAGCGGGCACTACGTGATGCCCGAGTTCGGATTTTTTTCCGCGGCGCTTTACCCTGCGCTCGTGCTGCTCGCGTCAACGGACGATTTTTCTTCCGTGCGAAAGACTCTGGCGGAAACGCCGCGCAACCACTCGTCCAAAAAGCGGCTGGCGTGCCCCAACGAGAAAAAGCAAAAGGCAATGGCGTTCATCGGGAAGAAGCTGGAATCGTTGGAAGGCAACGGCGTGCTGAACGATGCGGACGGCTTCCGCTATGATTACCCCGATAGCTCGTGGCTCATGGTGCGCCCGAGCGGCACCGAGCCCATAATCAAGCTTTATTTTGAGGCGCGCACTCTCGTTAGGGTGCAGGAATTGGAGCGCGCGGTCGAATCAATCGCAAAGGAGGCGTTGGGTTAACATGAAAGCTGTCGTTTTGGCCGGCGGAAGCGGGAAGCGCGTGTTCCCGCTCGCGGTGAACAAGCCCAAGCCCATGTTCAAGATACTCGAAAAGCCCCTCATGCAGCGCGTGCTCGAATCGCTGCGCGGCGGCGGAATCAGGGAAATCGTGGCGGTCATCGGGCACAACGCCGAGCAAATCAGCGACTACTTCGGCAACGGCTCCAAGTTCGGCGTAAAAATAGAATACGCCTACCAGGACAAGGCGCTCGGGATGGCGCACGCGCTCCAGTGCGCGGAAAGCCGCCTCAACGGCAAATTCGCGGTCTTCAACGCGGACGACATTTTCGACGCGTCGCTTGTCAAGCAACTGGTGCAAAAGTCGAAGAAGGCGGAAGCGGTTCTCGCTGCGCAGCAGGTGGAGGAAACGTGGAAGTACGGCATAATCGCGCTCGACGGGGACTCGGTCACGAAAATCGTTGAGAAGCCGGCGGCCGGCGAGGAGCCGAGCAACAACGCGGTTGTCGGCGCCTATGCCTTAACCGAAGGGATTTTCGATTACTGCCGCAAGCGCCCCGTGGGCGACGCCCAGTTCGAGGAAGCGCTGCAGGCGATGATAGACGACGGCAGGCGAGTCAAGGCGGTGGGCTACAAGGGGTTCTTCGGCTCTTACAAGTACCCGTGGGACTTGTTCCGCCTCAACGAGCACTTCCTTGACTCGCAAAAGGCGCGCATCGCGAAAACCGCGAAGATAAGCAAGCGCGCGGTCGTGAAGGGAAAACAGGTTTTCATCGGCGAGAACGTGCGCGTTTTCGAGGGCGCGATAATCGAGGGGCCTTGCTTCATAGGCGACGGCGCCGTAATCGGCAACAACGCGCTCGTGCGCGGGTACGCCAGCATCGGCGCGGGCTCGGTCATCGGATATTCGTCCGAAGTAAAGCACTCGATAATCGGGGACAACTGCTGGACGCACTCGAGCTACGTCGGCGACTCGATAATCGGCGACAACTGCTCGCTGGGCGCGGGCACGGTTACCGCGAACTACCGCTTCGACGAGGGAAAAATAAAGGTGAACATCCACGGCAAGGGGCGCATTGAAACCCCGCTGGACAAGCTGGGCGTCATAATGGCGGACGACTGCAAGACCGGAAGCAACTCGACCCTGCTGCCGGGCGTCAAGGTCGGGCCGCACAGCATAGTCGGGCCGGGCGTGCTGCTGTCGGGCGACTTGGAGCCGAACAAGATAGTGCTCGTCAAGAAGCAAACGGTTGAAGTGGTGGACAACCGGATCCAGCTGGACCCGGAAAAGGCGGCAAAGCTCAAGGAACGCCTGCTGCGGTACTCGCACTGATTAAAAAGCCGTTCCGCCCCATTTCTTAGCATGGGTAACCCAAGGCCCGGAGCTAAACCAAGGCCGAGAGCTAAACCGAAGCCAGGACTGATGCCTTTTCGCTTCGAGCCGGAGAAGCTCGTCGAAGACCCGGAAAAGTTCGCGGAAACCAACGACGCGGCGGGCGACGTCATCGCCGGGCTGAGCGAAAACAAGATCGCCTATAAGACGACGACCGCCAAAAATCCGGTGGTTGACTGGCACCTTTACCTGATGCGGCAAGCCCTGCGGGCGCTGCACGTCGCGGACTTCGACATTCGCAGCCTGGGTGACGAAATACTCCGACGCGACGGCTTCGTCACGCACGGCGAAATATACCAGTTGCTGTTGCCGGCGAAAATCACCCCTAAGGAGAGAACGCTGAATACTGACGAAATAGTCTCGGCCCTGCGCGCGGTGCACGAAGACCAGCTGGACCGCTTCAAGGGGGTCAAGCCTGCGGAATACAGCGGCTTCCTGAACTGCGTCTACGCCAGGATAGGCAGTATACTGCAGTCGTCGGTCGCGAAGGATTCCGAACGCGACCAGCTGGACAGAAACATTAAAGACAACTTCCCCCTATTCCTATACTCGCTCGGCTTCCGCATTCCCACGGGCGTGCCCAAGGAGCTGTGGAGCAAGAAACAAAACAAGACGCAAATTGAAGAAACCAATAATATCCGCACGGAATTCCTAGCGGGCATAAGCGCGGGCAAGGGCCCGTTCTCCGATGAAAGGATAACGGCGGCAATCAAGGCAATTCAGGCCGAAATTAAAAGAAAAGAAGAAGCCAAGAGGGTAAAAAAATGAACGTCAAGCGCACGCTGATAGTGGCATTCGGGGTAGTCATCATACTCACGTTCATAGTGGGCACGTTCTCGGTCATAATGTACCAGCGCGCGACGCCCACGCCTACGCCCGCTCCCGCCGCCGGGCAGTTCGCGGGCGCTGCCGAGGCGGACGCCAAAATCGTGGAACTCCAAAAATCCCTTTTCTTCGACTGCAACGCCACGGGCACCGACCCCGCGGCGCTGGCAAAGCAGGTGCCAGAAATAACGCTCGCCTACAGGGCATCGCAGACGGGTTACACTGCGATGCTGTCCGCGAACGCGTCCAACGCGACGGTTGAACAGCTGCAAACGGCGCTTTCGGCCGTATGCAATCCGATAATACTCTGGTCCGCCAAGCTCGAATTTTCGGGCAAGGTGACGCTTAGCGACTTGAACGACGTCAACGCGACGCACGACTTGTACCCTATAACGCTCAACCAGCAGCCCGGGCTCGTTTACGCGGAAGGCGCGTGGGCGGGCAAAACGGTGCGCGTGCTGGTTTACGCGGAAATGGACGGCGACCAGATAACGCGCCTGATGATCGAGGAGGCACAGAAAATCACGCCCGAAGCAACGCCTTCGACGACACCGCAAGCCTCGATTAACGCTTCAATGAACGGCACGGCGGCGAACGAAACGCAGGCAAACGCTTCCTAACCAACGGAAAAAAGGTGGATTGAAAAATGGCTAAAGAAGGGGAATTTTTGAGGATAAACTACACCGCGAAAACCAAGGACGACGGCAAGGTTTTCGACACGACGAGCGAAGCCGAAGCCAAGAAGGCGGGCATTTTCAACGAACGCGTGCGCTACGGCCCAGCGCTCGTGCCCGTCGGCAAGCGGCAGGTAATCGAAGGGCTGGACGAAGAGCTGCTCAACGCCAAGAAGGGCGACAAGAAGCAAATAGTCATTCCGGCGGCAAAAGGCTTCGGCACCCGCAACGCGGACGACGTGCGCCTCGTCCCGCTATCCAAATTCCAGGAGCAAAAAGTGCAGCCGTACGCGGGCATGCCCGTCGAGCTGGACGGCCGCGCCGCGCGCGTGCAAAGCGTGAGCGGCGGGCGCGTGCGCGTGGACTTCAACCACCCCCTCGCGGACAAGGAGCTCGTTTACGATTACGAAGTCGTCGCCGAGTACTCGAAGCCCGAGGAAAAGTTCGCGGCGCTCGCGTCGGACCTGCTGCCCGACTGCAAGGCGTCCTACAATGAGGGCGTCGGCACGCTCGAGGTCCCGCTGAAGGTGGACAAGTCGTCGCGCGACTACCTCGTCATGAAGACGCGGTTTTACGTGCAGGCGTTCGCCTTCATTCCCGAAACCAAGAAACTCGAATTCAGGGAAGAGTGGGGCAACCCGCAGGAAGAGCTCGAACACAAGCGCCTGTAAGCAATGAAAACGGGCGGGCACGGCAAAGCCGCGGCTGACTTCAACGACCCGTCGGAAACTTTCTACGTAGTCGACGACTCCGACAACGAAATCGGGAAAGCCTCGCGAAAGGAATGCCATGCGAAGCATCTGCGCCACAGGTCAATGGGCATCGTGGTCGTCAAGGGCGGCAAAATACTGATAATGAAGCGCTCGCCGAAAAAAGACCTGCACCCCTCGGAGTGGGAGGCGAACGTGGGCGGCCACGTTTCCTACGGCGAAACCTATGAAGCGGCGGCAAAGCGGGAGCTAATGGAGGAAACCGGCCTCAGCGACTCGATAACCCTCGTTGAAAAGTATCCGTTCAGCGACGCCACCGAAAAGGAAATGATAACCGTGTTCTACTGCGAGGCTTCCGGGGAACCCGTAATAAACGCGCAGGAAGCGACGGAATGCCGTTTCGTGACGCTGGGCGAGCTTGACGGAATGATGCGAAAGGAAAAGTTCACGCCCTGCAGCACCGAGGACGTTCAAAAATTCAAAAACGCGATAAAACGCCTGAAAATAGTCTTGCGTTAAAAGTCGTTGATGACGCGGCCTTCGAGGTATAGCG
>PFPF01000051.1 GCA_002792915.1 Candidatus Micrarchaeota archaeon CG_4_10_14_0_2_um_filter_60_11
CCCACGACTAAACTCGTGGGATTTCTCAGCCTAACGTATTAAGAGATTGGATAATCTATACGAAGGTCGAAGCGGGATGAAACACCCAGAGACACCCATCATAAAATTGGCGAACGTAAAGAAGATTTACCGGATGGGCGAGGTGGAAGTCCCCGCGCTGGACGGCGTGAGCATGGAGGTCCGGCCGCACGAGTTCGTCGCCATCATGGGCCCGTCTGGCAGCGGGAAATCGACGCTGATGAACATGGTCGGCTGCCTGGACACGCCCACCTCCGGCGAAGTGTACCTGGGCGGCGAGAACATCGCGAAGATGGGCGAAAGCGAGCTCGCGCAGGTCCGCGGCCGCAAAATCGGGTTCGTGTTCCAAAAATTCAACTTGATACCTTCCATGAGCGCGCACGAGAACGTGGAGCTCGCGGCAATCTTCCAGGGGTACGACCACGATGAGCGGCACAAGATGGCGACCAAGGTGCTGGAAAGCATGGACATGGGCAAGCGCATGAACCACCTGCCATCGCAGCTGAGCGGCGGCGAACAGCAGCGCGTCGCAATCGCCCGCGCCCTCGTGCTGGAGCCGGATGTGATTCTCGCGGACGAGCCGACCGGGAACCTGGACTCCAAGCGCGGGCAGGAGGTCCTGAACCTGCTGAAGAAGCTGCACGCGGAAGGCAAAACGATAGTCATGGTCACGCACGACGCGAACAACGCCAAGGCGGCGGAGCGCATCGTGCACATCAGGGATGGAAAAATAGAGAAGCGGTGAAAGCACGGTTGAAAGGGTGGTTTGAATGAGGAAAGCTATTTTGGCGTTGTTGTTCGCGGCGATGGTCGCCGTCCCCGTGATGGCGGCGGATTCGGCCATCAGCGGACTGCTCCAGGTGAACCTGCTCAAGTACGAACCGTACCCCGCGGAGCCGGGCCAGTACATAGACGCGTGGTTCAGCATCGCGAACGCGCGCGCAAGCGACCTGGCGGAGGGCGTCAGCTGCACTTTCGTGGACAACTACCCGTTCGCGCTGGACTCCACGGAACAGCGCACGCTAAGCCTCGGCCAACTCCAAGCCGGTTACGACGCGATAGTCAGATACCGGGTTCGCGTGGACGACAAAGCCGTGCTAGGCAACAACAACATCAAGGTTTCCTGCTCTTCGGCGGGCTATCCCGCGACCCAACTCTCCGCCACGGTTTACGTGCAGGCCCACGACTCGGTTCTCGCGTTGAACGAGATTACCGCGCCCGACGTGGCGCCGGGCGCCAAGACGCCGCTCGTGATAAAAGTCAAGAACATGGCCGACGCCCAACTCAAGGACGTATACCTCAAGATAGACCTGTCCTCCACGACCACGCCGTTCGCGGCAATAGGCAGCCCGACGGAAAAACGCCTCGCAACCGTTGACGCGGGCGCGGAGGAATCGTTCCAATACGAGCTCATGGCCTACCCGAACGCCAACCCCGGCGTTTACAAGATACCCCTCACCCTGACTTACAGCGACAGGCTGGGAACCACTTACACGAAAACGGATTACGCCACGGTCGTCGTGGACTCGCCCGCGGAAATACAGCTGAACCTCGACTCCACCGAGCTCTACAAGCGCCCCGCAAAGGGAAGCATCACCCTCAGCGTGGTGAACAGCGGCTTGAGCGACGTGAAGGCGCTGACCGTCACGCTCCTCCCGTCCGCAGACTACACGCCGCTCTCGGCCGAAGAAGTGTACATCGGCGCGCTAAGCTCCGACGACTCCAACACCGTGGACTACACCATTTACGCGACCAACGCGAGCACCGGCAACGTACAGTTGCTTGTTCGCGTTTCCTATGTCAACGCGTTCAACCAGCGCAGGAGCGAGGACAGGAACGTCGCCATCCCGATGTACGACAACGACCAAATCGCGGCAATGGGCCTCGAGCCTATAGCCGAAACCAACATACTCATCCTGCTGGTCAGCTTGGCGGTCGGCGCGTTCATAGTTTACAGGCTGTACAAGAGGTTCAATAAGAAGTGAAACGCGCGCAGGATGCACGACCAGCCGAGTGGAGGCGCCCCGCCATCGCGCTGGCGATAGGCGCAGCCGCGTTCATGGCGGGTTGGTGGCTCTTGCAGCCGGGCGAGGCGGGCTATTTGGTGAAAAGCAGGGTCGTGGACTGGATGTTCGCCAACGCTTCGGCAAGCGCGCAACCCCAAGCCGCGGGCCTTGACTATTACTCGCTCGCGTTTGCGGCCGTGCTCGCAACTTGTGCCGCCTATGGCGCCTGGAGGCTAATCCCGCAATGAAATACGCGGACTACTTCACGCTGGCCTTGAACAGCCTAGTGCACAGGCGCACGCGCAGCCTGCTCACCATCATAGGCATATTCATAGGCATAGCCGCGGTCGTGGGGCTGATCAGCATAGGGCAGGGCCTCCAGAGCGCGGTTGCCGGCGAATTCGAGAAGATGGGCAGCGACAAGATAACCATAATGGGCGGGGGCGGCGGTATTCAGGGGGCGATGACGAGCCTCATCGGCAGCCAGCTCACCAAGACGGACGTTGCCAACATCGAAAAAGTGCGGGGGGTAAAGCTGGCCGGCGGCGCACTCCTCAAGGGCGGCACGGCCGATTACAAGGGCGAAAAGAAGACGACGATGGTTATAGGCATGCCCACGGACACCATGCAGAAGATTTTCGAGGATATGCAGCAGGTGAAACTCGCGCAGGGCAGGTGCCTCAAAACCTCCGATTCGCACAAAATCCTCATAGGCAGCTATTTCGCGGACGGCATGTACAAGAAAAAAATCGGGCTCGGCTCTAAAATAAAGGTCAACGACGTCGAATTCGAGGTCGTCGGCGTGCTCAAGAGCATGGGCAACCGCATGGACGACTCGAGCGTTATCATGTCGCTCGACGACTGCAGGAAGCTGTTCGACGACCCTGAAGCGGTATCCATGATTTACGCGCAAACCCAGGTCGGCGCCGAACCCGCGCGCGTGGCAGAACGCATAGAGGACAAGCTGCGCAAGACGCGGCACGAGGAGGAAGGCAAGGAGACGTTCACGGTCTCGACGTCCGAGCAGTTGCTGGAAAGCTTCAGCGTCATACTCGGCGTGGTGGAAGCGATGATAATAGGCATAGCCGCAATCTCGCTCCTCGTGGGCGGCATAGGTATCATGAACACCATGTACACGTCGGTAATGGAGCGCACGCGCGAAATCGGGATAATGAAGGCGATAGGCGCGCGCAACGGCGACATTTTGGCGATATTCCTGATAGAATCCGGAATGCTCGGCGCGGTGGGCGGCATAGTCGGCATACTCGCGGGCATGGGGCTCGGAAAACTGACCGAAATAATCGCGGAAGCCGCCCTTGGCAGCCAACTGCTGAAAGCCTCGTTCACGCCCGAACTGCTCATCGGCGCGCTCTTGTTCTCGTTCGTAATCGGCGCCCTTTCCGGAACGCTTCCCGCGCGCCAAGCCGCATCGCTCAAGCCCGTTGACGCGCTCAGGTACGAGTAACGAATAAAAGCGGGCGCGAACGAAAAACGTGGTATGGCGCAACGATGCGTGGGCTATCACGCGAAACCCAAAATCCAAGAGACCGAAAGAGGTCCTTACGCCGAGGCGGGGCGCTTGTGGACGGAACGCGCCGAAAGCGGGCGGGACGCCGCCGAAATCGCGAGGCTGTTCGCGCGCGAAGTCGTCGAAGGCGGGCTTACCATCAAGAAGGAGAACGCGTGGCTTAACACCTTCGCCGTGCGTTCTGGCGCCTTGTACCGGCTCAACGCGGAGGGTTTCGTGCGCCCGGGCATCGCGCTCGCGCTGCTGGACCACATGAAGCTGGGCGAAGAGCACCAGCTCCTGGAATTGTTCGAAAAACACTACGGTCTAGGCACGGTGCACGAGGCGGCGGCGGTGCTCCTGAACGCGGGCACGAAACCCGCCGAAATAGACGGCATGCTGGCCGGCAAGGGCTACGAAGAAAAGGAAAGGCTGGAAATAATCAAGAAGGCGCGCGAACTGAACAAAAGCATAATCCGGCGGCATGACCGCGGCTAGCGTGTCAGCGGACTATCTTGAGGGGCACTACGCCCTTGTCGAACTCGCGCTTTGCCAGTATGACCGGGCTCAAGAACTCGCCGCCCACTTCCAGCAGGGGCGGGGCGCCCATCGAGAGCTGCAGGGCGCGCGCGCCGACAACGCGGGCGGTTTCGTAAATCGTCAGGTTCTTCATTTTCGACATAAACTGGAACACCACTTAGACTAGGGACATCAGGACTTTCAATAGGGACGGGCGCTTTAATAAGATTTTCGCGACCACGGGCTTGAAGTCGGAATCAAGCACTTTGAGCATGTCCGAATCCCCGATTTCCTTGAAGATGTGGTTGAAGTCGTCGTCGTTAAGCTGTTCGATGACCTTGCGCAGCTTGAGGCGCTTGGACAGCTTCTGCCCCTCCGCGGCACGCCAGTCGTCCTCGTACTTCTTGAGCGTGCGCGCCGAATAATCCTGCTTTTCAAACGCCGCGAGCGCCGCGTCCCCGGCCATCTCGCCCGCCTCTATCGCCAGCGCGATGCCGCCGCCGTGAATCGGGTCCACCTGGTGCGCGGCAGTGCCCACGACCATGAAGCCGTCCTTAACGAACGAGTCGATTGGCGCGCCAACGCTGATGACTCCGCCCTTCACTTCGATTGGCTCTGCCTTCTTGAAGCGCGGATTCTTCGCGATGAAGTCGTCCAGCAGGCGCTTGGGGTCCGCGCCCATCGAGCCGCCTACGCCGATGCCCACGTTGGCAACGTCATCGCCCTTCGGGAAAACCCAAACGTAGCCGCGGGGCGCAATCTTGTTCCCGAAGTACAGCTCGATGAGCCTGTGGCAGCCCGCTATGCCCGCCATTTCGTACTCGTAACAGGAATCCACGTCGTAAAGGTTAGCTTGGCAGTTGAAGCCCGCCTCGCGCGCGATTTTTGCTTCCATTCCCTCGGCGGAAACCACGAGGGGCGCCCGCATCTCGAACGCTTCGCCGTCGCGCTGCACGCTCACGCCCGCAATCCTGCCCGCCTCCTTGACCAGGCCCGTCGCCATCGTCTTTGGGTAAAAGTGGGCGCCCTTGCGCGCCGCGGCGATTGCCAACTGCTTGTCGAAAATCTTGCGTTCGACCACGAAACCCGTGGTCTCGTCGTTCTTCACCACCAGCTCGCGCCCGTCAGGGGCGTAAACCGCCGCACCCTCGATTGCGTAGCCTACGCCCGACTCGATTTTGAGCCCCAACGACTCGAACCAGTGCCCTCCGATGCCTTCCCCGCAGCGCACGGGCGTACCCAAATCCTTCTTCTTTTCGATTACCGCAACGCGCATGCCGCCCTTGGCCGCGCGCCCGGCGAACGCCGAACCCGCGGGACCGGCGCCGATTACGATGGCGTCAAAATCCATTTTTCACAGCCTCAACGCGCGGGCGGGGCACACTTTAACGCAAGTCCCGCAACTGATGCACTTGGCGTCGCACGAAATCTTGTTTTCCACGAGCGTCAGCGCCATCACCGGGCACACGCTGACGCAGCCAGCGCAGCCGATGCATTTGGAATCGTCGATTTTTACTACCATGAGCCAACGTTAATGCCTTGTCGGGCAAAATATAAAATGGTTACTGGAACGAGTCGTAGCCTTCCGCGTCGAACTCGTACAGGCTTCGAGCGTACTGCTTGCCCTGGAACGCGTAGCGCTGCAACGCATCGTCCGGCGAGCCGCCTTCCAGAGGCTGTCCCTCGCACGCGTCCAGCAGCTCGAAAACCCCCGCGTCGCGTTCGAACACTACGACCGCATGCTTGTAGCCTTCGGCCAATTCCAGCACCCGCACGCGCGCCTTCGCGCCCGTCGCAATCAACAGGGAGCACAGCAGGACCGCCTTGTCGATGGCGTCGCCCGCACCCAACTCCAGCGTTTCCGCCGGCGACAGCCAGAACGGCACGCTCAGCTGCGAGTGCAAAAGCGGCAGCTTCTGCACGAAAGAGAGGGCGTCGCGGTACCCCTTGAATTCCGCGGCCTTGCGGCGCACGCACTCGCCGGGCGCGACCAGCCGCTTGAGTTCGGGAATGCTCTTTTCCTCGCCGAACGAGATGACTTCGGCGTAGCGCTCGATTACGCGCTTGTAGTACTCGGAACGCAGCGCTTCGCCCGGCAGCTTCCCCGAGGCGAGCGAGCACACCTTGCACTTGCGCTCGCCGTCATCCGTGCCGCGGAGGCGGGCGAGCAGATCCTTTGGCGCCATATCCGTAGGGGACACGAAAAGGCGCAATAAAAAGCGAGCGGTTTAAAACCGCGCCCGAGAAAGGCTTTGCGATGAAACTTTCATTCAGGGGCGCGGCCGGCGAAGTCGGCCGCTCCTGCATAATGGTCGAGAACGGCCGGCGTAAAACCCTGTTAGACTGCGGCGTGAAATTCGAGAAGGAAGACGCGTTTCCCGTGCTCGAGGACGCGGAAGCGCGCAAGCTTGACGCCGTTTATTTGACGCACGCGCACATGGACCATTCGGGCTATTTGCCAGCGCTCTACTCGGCGGGCTACAAGGGAAAGGTTTTCTCAACCAAGCCAACGCGGGATTTGACCCAGGTGCTCCTGGCGGACTACCTGCGGCTGGACAAGGGCGTGCCTTACAAGCAGGATGACGTCATCAAGTGCCTCAAGCACATGGAAATGCTCGAGTACGGCGAGGAAAAGAACGGCGCCGCGTTCCGCGACGCGGGCCACATTCTAGGCAGCGCAACCGTCACCCTCAAGGGCGCTGGCGGCAAGACCGTGCTTTACACGGGCGACATCAACCTGCGCGAGTCCCGCCTGCTGGACGGCGCGCCCACGGACGGCTACAAGGCGGACGCGCTCATAATCGAGAGCACTTACGGCGGGCACGACGACAAGCGCATGCCCCTAAAGCAGGCCAGCCAGTATTTGGCGAATTCTATCCGCGAAACGTTCAAGAAGAAAGGCAAGGTAATCGTCCCGACTTTCGCAATCGGCCGCGGGCAGGAAATACTCTTCACGATTGACAGCCACATGCGCTCGGGCACGCTGGAGCAGTCGCCCATTTACGTGGACGGCATGATCAACAAGGCGCTGCGCATCTACAGGCACAACGCGATTTACCTCAGGAAGGAAATACAGCGCCGCATCCTCACGAGCGACGACGATCCGTTCAAGAGCGAGAACTACCGCATACCCGAACGCAAGGACCGCAGCGACGTGTTCGAGCAGGAAAAGGCCATAATCGTCACCACGAGCGGCATGCTCAACGGCGGGCCCGTGCTTACTTACCTGAAAAAGCTCGCGCCGCACAAGCAAAACAAGATAATACTCGTGGGCTACCAGGCGAAAGGCACGCGCGGCCGCGACCTGCTTGAAGGTGCTGACGAGCTGCAAATCGACCGCCAGCGCATACCCGTCAACCTGGAAGTCGACGAAACCAAGTTCAGCGCGCACTCGGATCAGCGCGAACTCCTGGAGTTCGTCGCGTGCGTGAAAGGCTTGAAGCGCGTGTTCATCGTGCACGGCGAAAAGGAGAAGAGCGAACAGCTCGCGGAAGCGATACACCGCAACCACAGGCACTTGCGCGTGGACATCCCGAAACTGGGCGAAGAATTCAGCATCTGAGCCGCCCGCGCGCCTTTTGCGTTTGCGGCGGCTACCGCGCCTACAAAATCAGCCCATTGCCTTGTACTGCTTGGCCGCGGCGGGAGTCAGGCGCCACTTGACCCAGCGGGCATATCCTTTTCCCGCGCGTTCCACCAGCTTCTTCTCCTCCAAAAAGCGGAGTATTTTTCCGGCAAACTCGTTGTCGCGCGCAAGCTCGCGCGCAATCGCGCGCGTAGTGAGCGGCAGGGGATACTTTTCAACGAGCACCCCCAGCGCGGCTTCCGCGATGCGCTGGAAATTCTCGGCCGAAATGCGCGACATGACTATCCCCCAAACGTGCGGCGCCCATTTAAAGCTTTGGCGTTAAGGCGCAAAACCGTTTTATTCGCCCGCGTGCCTTGTCTTTTATGGAGTTTTACGAGGCCGCGCGCCTTGCGGGGGAAAAAGCGATGGCCATGAACGACCCGCTGCTCTTGCACCACTACGACGCGGACGGCATCGCAGCCGCCGGAATCGTGTGCCTCGCACGCAAAAGCGCCGGAAAAAGCACGCGAACGCGTTCGGTGAAAATCAACGGCCGCGCGCTTGACGGCTTGGAAGGCGAACGCGAACTGGTATTCGTCGACTGCGGCTCGGGAATGCTTCCCGCAATCGAGGCGTTAGCCGCGGAATGCGTAATAATCGACCACCACCCGCCTTCGGGGCGCGCCCTGCGCACCGTGCAGGCGAACCCGCGCGATTACGGGTTCGACGGCGGCAGCGAGGCGTCTGCCGCGACAACCGCGTTTTACTGCTTCAAGTATCTTGAGCTGCCCCGCGTTGCCGAGTTGGGCATAGTCGGCGCGGTGGGCGACATGCAGGACTTGCACGGCTTCCGCGGGTTGAACGAGGAAATGGCTTCTTTTGCCGCGGAGAAGGGCGAAACCGAAAGGATTGAAGACCTGAAAATGTTCGGCCGCTCTTCGCGGTCACTCGTGGAAATGCTGGAATACTGCACCGAACCCTTCCTGCCTGACTTGACCGGCGACGAGAAGGCGTGCGCGCTTTTCCTGGAACGCAACGGTTTCCGGGTTTCCCGCGACGGCAGGCGCACGCGCTACTACGGATTGCCTCCGAAGGAACGCAGGCGCTTCGCGAGCACGCTGACCATGTATTGCATCGAGAACGCGGTCAACAAGGGGGCAATCCAGCAAATGGCCGGGCAGGTGTTCCTGTTCCCGAACGAGGCTGAAGGAACGGAGCTAAGGGACGCGCATGAGTTCGCGGAACTGCTGAATTCGTGCGGCCGGCTCGGCGCGCCGGAAACAGGGTTGCGCGTGTGCCTCGGCGACGCGGAGGCGCTGAAGGAAGCGCAAAGGCTGTTGAAGGATTACGCCACGCAGGTGCGCGAGTCGATTAATTACGCTAAGGAGAACGGTTTCGACGCCGGGCCGTATTACCTCGTGGACGGCAAGGGCAAAATCAGCGACACGGTAGTCGGCGTGGTCGCGAGCGCTTACCTTACTTCCGGAATCGTGAAGCGCGACAAGCCGGTAATCGCGTTGAGCGCATCCGGCGGCGAAGTGAAGGCGTCGGGCCGCGGCACCGCGTGGCTCGTGAAAAAGGGGCTGGACTTGGGCGAAACGTTCCGGAAGGCCGCGCAGGCCGCGGGCGGAGTCGGCGGAGGCCACGAAGTAGCCGCGGGGGCGACCTTCGGGGAGGCTGGCGAGCACGCGTTCCTGAAAAAAGCCAAAGAAGTAATAGAAATACAGCTGGAAATGCGTTAAGCGAAAACCGAAACAAACAAAAATAAAAAAAAGCAAATCAAAAATAAACGCGGCTTATCTTTTTGAAACCAGTTTCAAAGCTTCATCGCAAGGAGAATGTCTTCCTTTTGTATTTGCGAACGCCCGGCGTGGCGCGCGCAAACCATCGCCTTTTCCGCGATTTTGCGGCCGGATTCCTCCAGCACCTGCGAGAGCTTTACGCTCGCATCCTCGCCCACGCGGTCCGCGCCGGCGTTGCGTATGAGCGCATCCATGTCGAACAACGAGAATGTTTTCGGCGCCATTCAACAGGACCTCTTCAGCGAGCGGGCGAACCCGTCAACGGCTATCACGGTCTCGCCGTCCACGCTCGCGAACTTGTAAGCCGCGCCCGCCCTTGCGAGCTGCGCGAAAACCTCTCCAATCGTCCTTTCAGCCATATTACCCACCTCAATGCAGCGTGAACAAATTCTTGACTTTCGGGCTCGCAGAGTAAACGTTGCGCTTGCGCCCGCCGACTCCCTGGCCCGTAACGGCTATGAGCGGGAACGGCACTGCCGGCTTGCGCTTCCTCTCCGCGGCGTCGTCGCCCCGCAGCTGGTACAGCGCGTTGAACGCCGTATTCTGGCTCAACCCGGTCTCCTTGCGGATGTCCGCCAACAGCACGCCATCGTCGTGCTTCACGAGCAACTCCAATATCTGGCGCTGCGACGGGCTCAACTGGGGCCACCAGTCCGCGTTCGCGTGCGTTATGCGGCTGTTCTTCACCGCGCTTTGCACGATGGGGTTGTTCGCGTACTCCGCCGCGCCCTTCCACTCGCTCTTGCCCATCGCCAGCTTCGCCAAAAACTCGTTCAGCTCGTCGAAAACGTAACGCGGCGACAGCAAGTTCTGCCCAACGAGCGTTTCCGACAGGAACGCCTCGGGAAAAGGCTTCATTCCCTTGCCCCCTACCGCGTTGATGCGGTGCTCGATGATGCGGCGCATCTCGCCCGCGGAAAAATCGCGGCGCTGGAAAACGTTCGCCTCGCCGATGAGCTGCACGAGCGAGTCGGGAAAATCCTGCTTGCTCAACGCCGAGAAGACCATGCGAAGATTGGGCACATCGTCCAGCAGGTACTTGAACTCCATGTAAACGCCCTTGTCCTGCGCCAGGTGCGCCTCGTCAACGAAAAGCACGACCGTCTTCCTCTTGGACTTCAAAAAGTCGGCCAGCTCCTTGCGGCTCGCCGGCGCCTTGTTCCCGAAAATACGCGAAAGAAAACCGCGGCGGTAACCGAAGAATTCGGCCAGTTCGGGCACGCCCGCGGGCGGCTCCTTCAAAAAGTGCGTCTCGAAATCCTTTTCGGGAAGTGAATGGTGCACGAAGTAAAGCGCCGACGTCTTGCCGACGCCCTTGGGCCCCAACAACAGGCACGCCTTGGTGTCAAAAGCCAGCCGTTCCAAAATCGCCTCGCTCTCGAACGGGCAATAATACTTAAGGAAGGTCTCCTCGTCCCCAGCACGCAAATCCTTCACGAACGGGTTCTCACTCCAGCCCAACTCGCTCAGAATCTTGTCACGCGCTTCAAAAACTTCCATTGCAACCGACAAAACCTACACCAGATACTTATAAAAGACTTTTGTTGGGGGTAAGTTACTATAAAAGATGTTAAGTCTCTTATAAAATAGTGTGAATGCTCCGGCTAAAAGACATTTAAAGGAGTTATAAGAGCCTCGCGTGTTTTACGTAAAAGACTCGGTTTTGCGGAACCATTAAAATTTCGGGCCGCGTAGGGGCTGCACGAATGGTTTCGTGCGTGCAATGCAAGGGCAGATTGTTGTGCGGGCTCAGCTCGTGCCCGCTTCTGGAAAAAACGCGTTTTCAGAGCGGCGTGCGCGTTGGCCGCGAAGTCGCGGGGGACAGCCCGCCGAACCTTTTCGTCGGGTGGAAGGGTTACCCCTCGGTTTACGCCGGGCCGCTGATTTCCGTCAGCGATGCAACGGTTGACGACCCATCGCAAATGTACGGAATGGGTTTTGACGAGATAATTGAAGCCCGTTCGTCACTCGTGCGCGGAATGAAAACCGCGGCCGTGAACGACCCGTCTTCGATGGGCGAGGCGCGCGACGCCGTGCTCTCGGTGAAAAGCGTTGGCGTGGAGGCGAAATTCGAGCGCGAGCCCTCTTTTCACCTGAGTTTTTCAGACATGACGCAGCCAATGGGCCCCACGGGAAGCCTGAAAAAATTCCGTTTGACGAGCAACCCCTCGATTCCCGCGAAAGTTGACGAATTCGCGGAAGAGCGCGTGAAGGCGCGCGACGCCGTCTCGGAGCTGATGCAGTCGGGCTTCGAGTATTACTACCTCCAGAAAATCTTCACCGCGGGCCTGCTGGGGGAGAAAAAGAAGCTGGTGCCCACGCGCTGGGGAATCACGGCGATGGACCGCATCGTTGCCGACGAGCACATCGAAAAAATCAAGCTGATGCCCGCCGTGAACGAATTCCGCGTCTACTCGAACGAATACTTGCACAACCACTATGAAATCCTGCTGCTGCCGGGAATGTGGGAGTTCGAGCAATTCGAGGCGTGGTGGGCGGGCTCGCTCTGGGCCGCGGGAGAGGCGAGCGTGGCGCACGAGTACGAGCCGTTCGAGGGCAGGAGCGATTACGCGGAAGAGGAGGGCGGGGGCTATTACGCCGGAAGAATGGCAACTGCTGAAGCACTTGTAAAGTTAAACCGCCAGGCGCGCTGCGTCGTCTTCAGGGAGATTTACGACGGCTACCGCCTGCCCGTGGGCGTGTGGCAGGTTCGCGAGAGCGTGCGCAAGGCGTTCGAAAACCAACCGGAAAAATTCGCGACGCGCAGCGAAGCGCTTGCGCGCATCGCAACGCGCCTCAAGCGCCCCCTCTCGCAATATTTGGCGCGCACCGTGCTCCTCAAGCAGCGCCGCCTCGCGGACTTCTAGGCGGCGCGCTTCGCGCAGTGCGGGCTAACAACGCTCAACCGGCAACCCCAGCGAGTCGCAAATCTTCATTATTTTCGCGCGCTGCTCGGACTTCGAGCCTTTCCAGTCTATCACCGCGCACTCCACTCGCTCCGCGGTCTTCTCCACCGCCTGCTTGACCGTGCTTTCGTCCACGAAATCGAGCGCGTACTTCGCGGCGATGTGCGAAAAACAGAACCCGTCGGCTTCCAACTCGTTGAATGCGGGGCAGTAATGCCCGCCGCCGAAGCCTATCGCAACCTTGCCCTTGGTTTTCTTCCATTCCGCGGAAACGAAGTCGACGCACTCCGCAACGCGCCGCGACGCGTTCTCGTTCAGCCATTCCTCAGCCGTGCTGCCGACTTCCACGAAAATCGACGGCTCCTTCAAGTGCGTGGGCCCGTGGTGCGTCGCCTCTAAAAAGACTTCAAACCCCTCAAGCGGGTGCGACTTGAAGAAATCGAACGCGGTTTTCATCGCGAACGCACTCGTCCTGCTCAACGTGCGCACCTCTCCGCCCTTTTGCGCGGGACCCCAGTTCCCGGTCGCGTGCACTGTCAGGCACGGCTTGCCGGAAACGCTCGCGTGCTTGGAAGCGAACACGACCAAGTCCGAACCGAAGTCCTCGTTCAACGCCAACAGCCCGCAGGCAACCTCGCGCTTTTGGCACTTCAGGAAGCGGCCGATGTTGGCGCCAGCCAAGTCAACGGCGGAATAAACCGCGAGGGGCATAAGGGAATAAAAGCCAGAACGGTTTAAAACCGTTCATGGGCGTGGACGACGACGCGTACGACAGGCAAAAGCGCGTGGACGGCTGGAACCAGAATGCGGTTTCAACGGCGCGCTGTCTCGTGGTCGGCGCGGGCGCGCTGGGCAACGAGGGCGTCAAGAATTTGGCGCAGTTCGGCGTCGCGAAAATAACCCTCGTGGACTTCGACGAAATCGTGGCGGCGAACCTAAACCGCTGCGCGTTCTTCACCGCCGCCGACGTGGGCGAAAAGAAGGCGGAAGTCGTCGCGCGCGAAGCCAAAAAAATCAGCCCGCTGCTCGAAATCTCCGTAAAAGACGCACACATCGAGGACTTGCCCGAAGAATTTTACAAAAACTTCGACTACGCGTTCGGCTGCCTGGACAATCTCGGCGCGCGCCTGCACTTGAACGCGCAATGCTACGGAAAGCTGCCGCTGATAGACGGCGGAACCACCGGCTTCAACGGGAAAGTGCAGGTCGTCGCCGGAAAAAGCGCGTGCGTGGAATGCGGCCTGAGCAGGCGCGACTACAAGCTCTTGTGGATGAAGTACTCGTGCACGGGCGACGCGCTCGACTTCCTCGACCCGAAGATGCCCGCGCTGCCCACCACGACCAGCATAATCGCGGGCTTGCAGACGGCGGA
Organism: Candidatus Micrarchaeota archaeon CG_4_10_14_0_2_um_filter_60_11; assembly: GCA_002792915.1. Taxonomy (GTDB): domain Archaea; phylum Micrarchaeota; class Micrarchaeia; order Norongarragalinales; family Norongarragalinaceae; genus UBA93. Next base: position 13,699 of record PFPF01000051.1, read on the forward strand.
GTTCGCGAAACTCGTGCACGGCTGCGAGTCGCTCGCGGGAAAATACCTTTTTTACGACGGCTTGAAAGGCGAAACCCGCGTCTACACGCTTCAAAAACGCAAGGCGTGCCCGGTGCACCGCTAGTCGAAAGCGTCGCGAAGCGTTTTCACCGCTTCCTCGCTCTGCTTGTTCAGGTACAATTCCAGTTTCTTTCCGCAGCGCACGCACTTCTTCGTCGACGAAATCAGGGACTCGTAACAGTCCTTGTGGTAAGCCGCGCCGCAGAAGCAGTGCCCGAACTTGGCGGGGCCTTTCCCGCTCACCGCAAGCGAAAACTTCGCCTTGCACAACTCGCAAACCTCGTCCCCGCCCTTGGTCAGCGGCTTCGCTTCGGTGCGCACGATGGGCGGCTCCTGCTTCCGCGGCTGCCTGCCCGAAGGCGCGCCCTTGCGCAACAGTTCCGCCAAATCGTTGGTGTCATCCGCAACGGGCATTCCCTCCTCTGACGAAACAACGAGTTTCAGGGGCGGCCGCGTAACAAGTGGCTCGACAATCGTTTTTTGCGCGGTTGGCGCGGGAAGGGCTTCGCGCTTTAACTTTGGTTCCGGCGCGGCCTCCGCGGTTATTGCCTCCGCCTGGAGTTTCGTTTCTTTTTTCTTCGCCGCCGTCTTGCGGCGCGCCTTCTTGTCGGGCAGCGAGTTGAACCCCTCGATTCCCAGGCGAACGGTCGCGCCGTTGTCGTCGATTACAACTAGCCCGGCGGCGGCCAACTCGGCCATCCGCGAATTGAACTGCGCCGCGTCAACGTGCAGCTTCAACACCAAATGCTCGGTCTGGTAAACCCCGCCGCGGATTAGCTCCAGGACCGCCTTGTCAAATTTTGAGAGCCTTAGTTTTGCCACGAAAAATTCCCCCTACTTCCGCTTCTCCACGACCGCGAACGACGCTTCCCTCACTTCGCCGCCGTCGACCTTGAAAACCTTTTTCTCGCCGCGCACAGGGTCAATCACGAGCGCGTAATTGTACTCGCCGTCAAAACAAGACTCGTGCGTGCGCACGTCCGTTTCGGACATGAACGCGCCGAAGCCCGGATGCGAATGCGCCCACGCGACTATGAGCCCCTTGCCCGTTATGCGTTCCGCGAGCCTTGGGAACGCGCCCGTTGCGAAGCGAACGGAAACGCTCGTCGAATCGTTCTCGGCGGTCACGTAATCGGTCGCGCGCACGAACTTCTCGCCCTTCCACGAGTGCACGCTGCCCAGAAAGAAGCCGATTGCCTCCATGCGCTTGGCCGCGGCCTGCCTGAAGTGGCCTTCCGCCTTCGCCATCGCCGCGGAATCAAAGTAAACCTCGAACATCGCTCCATCAACCGAACAGGAATTTCCTGAATTTTCCAACCGCACCCTTGGGCTCCGCCGTCGCCTGCCTCGCCTTGTGCTTGCGGATCGCGTCGTCGACCAGGTCCTCATTGTCGCGCACGAGCACGCCGCCCTCGACGGCTATTCGCTCTCCGGTTTCCCGCGCCACTGGAAGAATATCCCTCGCCGCCCGCTCGCGCGCCTCCTTCTCCAAGTCGCCTCCGGTTTCCCTCACGAGCATCACGCGCGGCTTTGCCGGGCGCGCCATGGAAACGATTGACGGCTTCGGCGCAGCGGGAAGATTCGACTGCTTGCCTTCCTCGCCTTGTTCGCTGGCCGCTTTGGCATCTCCCTTGCCCGCTTCGCCTTCCTTCGTCTCTTCGTTTTCCGGCATATCCAACAAAACGTATATAATCCGCGACCCGTTAAAAAAGCCGCAGGTGGTCATGGTGGCTGAATTCAACATCACGGTGGTTCAAACCACGTCCGGAAAGGAAATCGTGATGGCAGTCGAACCCGAGTTCACCGTCTCGTCGGTCCTCGAAGTTCTCACGGAAAACCTCAAGCTAAAGGACCGCTTCGTGCTCTCCACCAAGGAGAACAAGATACTCGACCCCGACGCCACCATCGCTGACGCCGGGCTGAAGGAAGGCGACCAGATAATGCTCATCCCCGACCCGACAGGCGGATGAGATTCGCGCTTAACCGCCAAAACAAGAGGCTTGGATGATAATGCCCGCGTTACCCGAGGAAATCTGGCGGAGGCGGCTCGAAAGCGAGTACGCGGAAATGCGCGAAAGCGGCGAGCGCTTCGAAGCCAACGCGGCATTAACCGAATACACGATCAGCCTGCGCGAGCCGGGGTTGTGCAGGGAAGGCGGCCGAATCGCCCGCCGCGACAGCCACTCCGTGAAAATCCTGCTCTTGCGCGCATACCCGTACCCGGGCGGCATCGACGTGGTCTGGCTCACGCCTCTGTTCCACCCGAACGTGCGCGAGAAAGACGGGAAAGTATGCATCCATTTGCTGAACGACTGGGCGGAAAACCAGACGGTCCTGTCAGTCGTGCGGAGCCTTAAACACTTGTTGGAATACCCTAACCCGTACGACGCGCTGAATAAGGAAGCCGCGGACTATTACGCGGACAACCCCGACGGCGTGCAAGCCGCGTTGGCTGGACAAGTTGCAAAACCCGCGGAACCGGGCAAGCCGAGGATTGTTTTCAAGTGAAAAAGAAGCCGCGCGTGGTGAAGGAGAAGGAAGCCGCGATAGAGGAGCGCGAGCCGCCCACGGACGAGGAATACGAGTTCGTCGAACAAAGCGGCTCTGAATAATCAAATCCTCCAGAATTGCCGCGTGCGGATGAAGGTTTTTTGGGCTTCGAGCAGCGAAGAATAAAATTCCTTGTCGTCCTTGGGCGCGCGCTGGAGGAGGCGCGCCGCCGTTTCCGGCCCCACGCCGAAAGTCTTCAACGCCAGCAGAGCCCTCCTGCCGGAAGCGCCCACGATGCTCGCCACGCGGTACGCCTCGTTCAACTCCTTCAGCTCGTCGTCAGTCAGCCGCTTTCCTTCCTTTCTTTTCTCGACGATGCGCTTGTTCTCCTTGAAAGTCAGTTGCGTTGAATTGCAGTACGGGCAGCGCGGCTTTTCCTCGAATTCGCGGAGGACGTGCGAATGCGTCTTGCCGCAGTAAAGGCAGTACAGGCCCGCGTGCTTGTCCAGCAAATTCTCGCTGAAAATCTGGACGAGCTTGTCCGCCGGCGCGCCCGGAACCACCAGCTCCCCGAAAGTCCCGAAGTCGAAGAACTGCGCGGCTAGGGGCGACGCCCCCTCCCGCACTTGTGCCTCCTCAAAACGCGACTCGCCCAACAGTTTGCCCAAGAGGGGCGCATCCATCTCGTGCGTTTCCACCTCGCGCATCGCCTCGGCAGCGGCTGCGGTTCCGGCCAACGCGTGGCCCAGCCTCTTCAAGCCGAACTCGCGGAAATCCGCGTCGCGGGAAACGATGCCCATGGCGCGCGCAACGCCCAGCAGGCGGCGCAGGTAAAGCTGAGTGTTCGGCAGGTTCGTTGAAAGCACGGAGCGCAGGCGCGCCGCATCCAGGGACTGCAACAACTGAACGACTTTCGAGGCCGAAACGCGCTTGTGGAACTCGAGTATCACGCCGTACGCGCTCGCCTTGGCGCGCACGGGCTCGCCTTGGCTTGACGCGAGCAGGAAGCCCAACGCGCGGCACAGCGCCGCGTTAGCCTTCAAGCCGTAAAACGAGTGTATCGCGACGAAGCGTTCGCCCTCTTCGACGAAAACGCGGCCCTTTTCGGGTTTGAAAAACTTTGCCTGGCTCGCGATGAACGCGTCCACGCGGCTGTCAAGCGCCTTGCTTTCACGGGGCGGCTTTTTGAACGCCGCCTCTACTCCGCGGGCGACTTCCAACGCGACCGGAATCTCTTCGCCAATCCATTCGGGCACCGCAGCGGTCAAGTCCTGCGACGGCTCCACGCTGACTTCCCCGTCGCTTAACGCGATTACGCGCCACGCCTTGCCGCGCGTGATGAAGGTCACACCGCACTGGAGGTATTCCGCGACGAAGTCGTCGTCGAGCAGTCCCACGTTCTTGCCGTCCAGCGCGTTGCGCACCCACTTTTTCTTGACGTCGCGAATCGTGCTCAACCCCTCGTAGTAGTACATCAGCGTACGCCTGTTCGGCGTCACTTTCCCGTCCGCGAAGAAGAAGCAGTTCGCGTCGGCCATCTGGTGCGCCGCCGAATGCAAGTCCTCGATTTTCAAGGTGCGAAAGGGGTATGCCTTGTGAAAAACTTTAAGCGCGCCCTCGAGCGTTACGCCGCCCAAGTCCATGGCAAGGCCGGCAAGCTGGTGGCCGGCTACGTCCAGGCAGTTAGACGGTATCTCCGCCGGCTCCAGTAGCCCTGCAAGCGCGCGCTCCTTGACTACGAGTGCCTCCAACGCATCCATCTCGCTGCCAGCGAGTACTACGCCGCGAGGCACCAGGTGCCTGCGATGGCCGCTCCTGCCCACCCGCTGGAGAAGGCGCGAAACCTGCCGCGGCGAATTGAACTGGACCACCAAGTCAACTTCTCCGATGTCTATGCCCAGCTCGAGCGACGAGGTGCAGACTACGGCCTTCAGCTTGCTCGCATCCTTCTTGAATTCGGCTTCGGTCTCCAAACGCGCCTCTTTTGCCAGGCTCGAGTGATGCACCGCAATTGCGTTCGCGACGCGCGTTTGCGAAAGCAAATGCCCCAGCGTTTCGGCGGTGAAGCGCGTGTTCGCGAAAATGAGAGCGCGACCCGTTTTTTCGATCAACTCGACCAGCCGGCCTAGGGCCGCCTTGCTTTCGTCGCGCAGGCCGAGTTCGCGGTACTCTTCCGAAGCCACCTGCGGGGACTCGACTTTGATGTCGAGCTGGCGCCCGATTTCCTCTTCCACGACCCCGCACGACGGGGACAAGAACGCGGCAACTTGTGCTTTGTTGCCAACCGTCGCGCTCAACCCCACGGTCTGGAAGGACGGCGACTTGATGCGCAGGCGCGCCAGCCCGAGGGACAGCTGCACGCCGCGCTTTGAATCAGCGAGCTCGTGCACCTCGTCAACTACCACGAAGCGAACGTTTGCGAGCGCGTCCTTGAGCTTGGGCGCCACGAGCATGGACTGCAATGTTTCGGGCGTTGTGACGAGCACGTCGGGAGGCAAGTCGCGCTGCTTTTGCCTCTCGGATTGCTTGGTGTCGCCGTGGCGGACGCCGACCGAAAGGCCGAGGAGCTTGCACCAGAAAGTGAGGCGCTCGAGCATGTCGCGGTTGAGGCTGCGAAGGGGAGTGATGTACAACGCCTGCACGCCTTCGCGTTCGCCCGCGTCGCGCAAATCCAAAAGGCGCGAGAGCATAGGCAAGACGGCGGCCTCCGTCTTTCCGTAGCCCGTGGGCGCGATTACGAGGGCGTCCCCGCCCTCTAGGATTACGGGAAAAGCGGCGCGCTGCACCTTCGTGAAATCGGAGAATCCTTTGGCCTTTACGAGACCCAAAACCTCTGGTCGCAGTTCTTTCACGCAAGCGGTATGCGCGCCCGCGTTGTTATTTTTTTGCACCCGGAAGCGCCGGCATTAAAAACTTTCGCACGCAAAAGCGGTGGGGACGGGCAGATTTCCCGAAAACAAAATGTCAAACCCGAGTTTTTGCCAGGCCATAGGCTGTCACGCGTGCTGTTATTTTCCGAACGGCAGGATTTTGCGAGTGGAAAACTGGGAATTGAGCGACGAATACTACCGCCCCATCGAAAAAAACCGGGAAATGCCCGCGCAACTGCATTTTGCGGCAAAAAAACACAAAATTTTGAACGAACCGCTTGAAAAAAACGAATTGTCGCCGTGTTTTTTGCTGGATGAACGCGGTTTTTGCCGCGGACACCCGCGCTATGGGCAGGAAAACGCGGAGCACGCCAAAATTTACGGGAATCCTTTCGAACCCGACGAGAAAGCGCGTGTGGAATGCGGCTGCGCCTGGTACACTTGCGACTTTTTCGACAAGCACGCCGAATTTTACCAGAAAAACTTTGAAAACCTGCTTCCCGAACTCGAAAAATGCGCGACGCCGGCCCAAAAAATGGACTTCGTCGTGCGACAGCACCGGCTTTTCACGAAAAGCAAGAAAAAACTCGAAAAATACAGGAAAAAAGCAAGAAAATTCAAGTGAAACGCGAATTTTGTCGACTTTGGCCCGCAATCGCGCCAGCCAAACCAAAAAATCGACTCCAAAGCGCACGCCGTAGGCAGGAAAAGCTAAAACCGCGCCAATTGGCCGCAATTTCTGGAAGTGCAGCCTCCAAAAAAGCATGCCAAGAGGGCGTTTAAGCGTTTTCCGGCGATTTACAGCGCGAAAAACGGCCTTGCCAACAATCTTGCAAAAAAAAAGGTTACAGAACCGCACAAAAAATCGGCGCTAAAAACGCCTCCAAAAAATTTGGCGGCCGGCATAAAAAAAACTCAAAAAACCGCGCGAAAAGCGCGCATAACAAAGTATTTAAAGGTTACAAACTATTCAGAGTTATAGAGGTAATTTGCATATGGATAAGGTAATTAGGGTTCGGGAAAAGACGTACAGGAATTTGGCGGTCCTGGCCGGCACCATGCAGGCCGAACACGGCTTTTTCGTGAGCGTGGACGACGCGGTTTCGTTCCTTTTGGCCAAAAATTCCGGAAAATTGCGGGATTTCAAGAAGAATTTGCGCAAAAACAAGGCGTAAGTTCGTCTACAAATGAACCGATAGTTTTGCCGGTTTTTACAAAAAATCGATGAAAAAATCCGCCAAAAAGGCCGGACCCGGCAGGTACTTTGCGCCGGATCCGGGCACCCCCACTTTACTCGAGCTCGGCCCCTAAAAATCATCAAAAATCTCAAAGTCACAGAACACCATAACGGCACAACGAAAAACAAAGCACACCAATAAGCCTGCACGAGAGACCATTGCACCAAAGCAGACCACCAGCTGCGTTACACTTTAATAGTAGTTATTGAGGAAAGCGGGCCACTTGGGCAGGGTCAAACGCACGAAAAGTGCAAAAGAAACGCTTCAGAGGCAAAAATGGGCTTGCGCGCTATCAAAACGGTGTTTGCGCACCATCAAAACAAGCGAAACAATACACCATAATAGTATTATTTTGTTTTTTGGTTTTTGCGCCGGTTTTGCCATGCTGCACCGGGCCAGGCTGCTCACAAAGAATAACAAAACCCAATTAAAATACCGTAACGGTAGTTTTATGGAATTTTTCTTGTTCCGCTAATCGGTTTTGCACAAAAACGCGAAAACCGGCATGAAAAGCTTTGCAAAAACCGTGCGTTTTCGGAAAAACGGGCTACTTATCGCTTTTCTGCGTTTTTGGCACGGCAAAAAACCGCGAAAAAGCAAAAATCATTGTGAAAGCACGCTGCTAGTTCTTTTGTAAATGAAATAACTTGGTTTGGTTTATAATCTTGGTTGTGCAAAAAGCGAAAAACCGCGCTCTTGGCCCAAGACCGCGCTTTTGGCGGTTAAGCGATAATGCTGCTTACTGGTAAATCTTGTTTTTCCGGATGAATTCGGCTACCGCGTTGGGCATGAGGTGGGCAATCGTTTTGCCTTTTTTCACGCGTTGGCGGACTTCGGTGCTATTCAGGCTTGTCACGGTCGCGGCGCGCGGGTAGAAGCGGAAGTTTGCGTTCGGCAGGCGCGGTTTGGATTCGTGCGGCAGGCGGGGAAAAACCAGGAATTTCGCCTCTTTGAACAACTCAGGAGCACGGGGCCAGCGGCGCATCTGGGGCACCAGATCCGAGCCGACCACGAAATCCGCGCGGATGCCGTCGGCTTTGAGCAGGCGCGCGGTCTGGACCGTGTCTCCCGACGGGTTGCGCTTCAAATCGTAGTCGGAAGCGACAATGCCCGGAAGGCCTTTGACCGCCAGGCGCGTCATTTGCATGCGCTGTGCGGGCGTGGCGATGATTTTTTTGAACTCGTTGGCTGCGCAGGGCGCGAGCCAGACTTCGCCGTACCCGGACCCGAGTATTTGCTGCGCGGCAATCAGGTGCCCGTAATGCGGGGGGTCGTACGACCCGCCCATGAACGCGATTTTCACGAGTTACTGACCATAACGCCGAAACGGTAATTAAACGCGCTTGATTGAATGCGTTCATGCCCGCCAAACCCGGCGAGAGCCCCGCCTCTAGAGGGATACCTTCCAAGCGGAGCCTGTGGTTCGACTACGGCCAGCTGCCCATGGCGGTGACCGCGCGCTGGGAAGCTGAAGATTTTCTGAAGCTGGTTTTCCCGCCGCAATACCAGCGGGCGCAGTACGACATCGCGGTAAAGCTCGTGCATCTGCTGGGGGAGCACGAGGAAATCGACGGTGACGAGCTGGCAACTTGGATGCAAGCCAACGGCGTGCCGAACTCAACGCTGCGCAACTTGGTGATTCCGAAACTCTACCGCGTTGGAATGGTGGCGCGCGAGCGCAGGAACCCGACCGGGCAGGATTTGAAGGACAAGCGGCACCGCATGGTGCTCAAGCTGAGCAACCGCTTCGGCGAGGCGCTCAAACACATAGGCGGCGAATGGGTTTCCCTCGTCGAGACCGGGCGAATCAAAAGGAAAAAAACCGTTGAGTCCAAATAATCAGTTTTCCCGGAATCTCGCAAGCAATCGCAGCGCTTTTTTCTTGTTCTTTTGGTCCGCCTTTACCAGCACAAGCCCCTTGCCGGGCTGGCCGTACGCGACCGCGCCGCCTGGCGGGCAGAGAAGCAGCGCTGGAAGCGCGAGGAGGTCTTCCTCCCCGTTCACGCGCACCGTTGCGGGCGGGTTGGCGACCGCTTTCGCAAGCGAACGCAAGGCGTCGGAAGTAATCGAGCCCGCGGGGTTGCTGCAGGAATAAGTCGGCTTCAGGGTCAGGGGCGCGACATTGCGGCGCTTCACTTTGCAGTCGAAAACGCGCACGTCGGGCTTGAGGCGCGCGAGGCGGCGCGAGGACTCGTCGCCGACGACTAGTAGGAACGCGGGGCGCCGCCCAATGCCGCCGATTCTGCCGAGCGGCTTCTTGAGTTCGCGGCGCAACGCGGGAGTCAACAACAAGCTTTTTGCCATGAGGCGCTTTCGGCGGCGCGGATTAAAATCCTATCCGAGGCTGCCGCCAACGGTTTTTATTTGCAACTTGTGTGAGCCTGCCATGGAAGAGTACGAACAGCGGTTTGAGCGGGGGTTGTTCGAACAGCGGGAGCGAGAACAGGTGAAGGGAGAGCGCATGCTGCGCCAGCGCGCCTATGAAGGGCTGTTGGAGCGCGAGGAACGGCTGAAGCGGGGCGTAAGCGCGGAAGAACTGGCGAGGCAGGAGGAATTCGAGCGCAGCCAGAGGCGCGAGGCGCTGAACCGGCGCGCAATCGCGAAAGGCAGCCTGGTGGGCCTTGTGGAAGCCGAACGCATGGAAACGGAAGCGCAACGCGTGCGCCGCGAAGTCGAGGAGAAGTACTCGCTCAATAAGGCATTGCAGCGCAATCCGCTGCCCGTGTTCCTGGTTGCGCAGACGGGCGCGCGCAACGCTCGGCTGAACGACTTCTTCATGGCGGAGGCGGTTTCAAAACGCCTGTCGAGCGCGATTGCGGCCAAGAAGGGCGAGGCGGCGAAATCCGCGCTGCTGAACTCCATTTTCACGAGGGCGTTCGCGGAAGCGAAGCTGGGGCGCGGCGACTTCAAGATGGGCAGGAAAACAGGCAACCCGTACGCGCTGTTCACGCCCGCGGCGACCGTGCGGCTGGTAACCGTGTTGAACGCCGCGTAACCGCTTTGCGCGCGGTCGCGAAACGCGCGGCCACTGCGGTTTGTGCGGCCGAAAGCAAAGGCATAAAAGTTTTTGTGAAAATATTGAACATGAACCTGCGCAGCTTCGGGCTCCGCGGTTCGGGCGCGTCAAAAATGCCGACTGCAAAAAAACCTTCAATCACCCAGGACAAGGCAATCCGCTGGCTGCTGCTGTTGCTGCTGTTCGCCGCGGCGCTGGGCTTCGCGAACGCGCACTAAGTTTTATAGCCGGCGGCGCTTCTTTTTGCGGTGAGTGTTTTGGCTGGAAAGAACGTGGCGGACTTCTTTTTCGAGGCTGGAGAGCTGAAGCGGGTGAAGCGCAGCGGCTGGTGGCTGGCGGGCGTTAAGGACCCGGAGAGCGTTGCCGAACACTCTTGGCGGACCGCGCTGATTGCGTTCGTGCTCGCGCGCATGGCGGGCTTGGACGCGGAAAAAATTTCGGTTGCCGCGCTGTTCCACGACTTGCATGAAACGCGGATTCTGGACAGGCATAAGATAAGCCAAGCTTGCTTCAAGACGCCGCGCGAAGCCGAGGAACGCGTGGAACGCGAGCAATTGAAGTTGCTGCCCGAAAAGGCGCGGCCCGCGCTTTTGAACGAACGCGAACGAATACTGCTAAAGGACGCTGATTTGCTCGAATGCGCCTTCCAGGCCAGGGAGTACGAGGCAATCGGCTTCAAGGAAGCCGCTGACTGGCGGACGCGCGTGGGCAAGGCCTTGAAGACCGCTTCGGCGAAAAAACTCTTCAAGGAGCTGGGGGCAACCGAACCGGGCCGCTGGTGGAAGGGCTTGAAGGAAAAAGTCTAGACTATCCACCAAAACGCGAACATGAGGAGCACGAATACCCAGAGGTAGTCCTCGTGGATTGCGACGAGCGCCTTGGGGCCGAGAACGTTCTCGGTTATCGCGTGCAAAATCGACATGAAGGTAACGAATGCGCCGTAAAACAAGTCGTAGGCAAAAGACATTTCAATTACCCGTGCGCGGGAGCGCGAGTATGTCCCCGCAAGTCAGGCAGATTTTTTCCTTGTGCTTGTAGTCGAGCTTGAAGTTGGAACCGTTGCACTTGGGGCATTTTTGGCTTGCGCCCGACGAGTGGAATTCCCGCCACGACGCCTTGCCGGTGGTGAGGGACTCCTTCTTGACTTGTGCGGACGAGAACGCCTCCTTTTCGCCCGGTTGCAGCGGGCGGCACAGGACGTTCGGGGAATGGCAGCGCGGGCACTCGCACAATTGCGTTTCGTTCGGGAATGCGTACCTGCAAGTCTGGCACACGCATTTTAGAGTCATGTTAATAACTTTGGCTGGAAGGTATAAATAAGGTGCTTGTGAAGTGAAAAAAATCCTTTACTGCCTGTTGGACGGTTACGGCGACGTGCCCTGCAAAACGCTCGGCGGAAAAACCCCGCTCGAAGCCGCGAAAACGCCCGGAATGGACGCGCGGCTGGGCGGCGGCTCCTGCGGGCTTCTGGAACCGATGGGGCTTGGAAAAGACGTCCCGATAAGCGACGCGTCCGCAATGACCTTCTCTTTCCTCGGGTACGACGTGCGCGCGTTCCCGCACGGACGCGGAATGATTGAAGCCGTTGGAACCGGCCTAAAAATCTTGGACGGCGACTTCGTTGCGCGCTGCAATTTCGCCACCGTTGACGCCGACGGCAAAATTCTCGACATGCGCGCGGGTCGAATCCGCGAGACGAAGGAATTGGAAGCGGCGCTGAACGGAATCGACTTGGGCGTCAACTTTGAGTTCAAGGCGACGGCAGGCTACCGCGGCCTTTTGTGGTTCAAAGGCGGCCGCTTTTCCGAGAAAGTAAGCCCGGTCGACCCGCACGAAGTCGGCAAAAAAATAATGGCGGCAACGCCGCTGGCGCCGGAAGCGAAGGAAACCGCCGAATTGCTGAACGAATTCATGCGAGAAGCGCGAAACGCGCTCGCGGGAACGGAAACGAACGCGGAACGCAGGAAGAAGGGGCTGCCCGAAGCGAACGCGATTTTGGCGCGCGGCTACTCCGCGGCAACGCCCAAGCTCGAGCCGTTCGCCAAAAAGTTCGGCGTGAAACCCGCGGCGGTAACGGGCATTGCAGTGAACGTCGGCATTTGCAGGCTGCTCGGCATACCTGTAATCGACGTCGCGGAAGACGTTGGCGACAACTCGAAGGAAATGGAGTTGAAGAAAGCGCCAGTGCTCAAGGCGATTGATAATCATGATTTTGTTTTCGTGCACTTCAAGACCATCGACGTGGCGGGCCACGACGCGAAGCCGCTCGCGAAAGTCGGGGAAATCGAGCGGACGGACGCTTTCTTGCGCGGGCTTGATTTCCAGGGCGTGCGCGCGCTCGGCGCGGACCACTGCACGCGTTCCGAGGAGGGCAGGCACTCGACGGATTTGATTCCCTACCTGCTTTCCAAGCGCGAGGGCAAGCCGCGCAAGTTTTCGGAAGCGGAATGCGCGCGCGGAAAGAAAATCGCGCAATTCGACTTCGTGCAGGCTGCGCTGGACTTGGCGAAATAATTTTCAGCTTTTTAGCTCTTCGGAAATGCGCAGCAGCTGATTGTACTTGGCGGTGCGCTCGCCCCTGCACGGCGCGCCGAGCTTTATGTACTCGGAGCCGACGCCTACCGCGAAGTCCGCGAGGAACGCGTCCTCGGTTTCGCCCGAACGGTGCGACACCATGGTTGTCCAGCCCGCCGCACGCGCGGTTTTCACCGCGTCAATCGCTTCCGTAACCGTGCCAATCTGGTTGACTTTCACCAGGAGGCAGTTGCACGCCTTGCGCTCAATCGCCATGCGGATGCGCTTGGGGTTGGTCACCACCAAATCATCGCCTACCACGGCGAATTTCGCCTTTTTGGTGAGCTCCGCGAACGAGTCGAAGTCGTCCTCGGCGAACGGGTCCTCCATCAAGGCGAACTTGTAAGTCTTCGCCAGGTCTAAGTAGTAATCCACGAGTTCGCTTCCGGAATACGGCTTGTCGAGCGAGTATTTGCCGTTCTCGTAAAAGTTGCTTGCGGCCGCGTCGATGCCCAGCCGCATTTCCTTGGAATAGCCTAGCTCCTCGATTGCGTGGGCTATT
>PFPF01000053.1 GCA_002792915.1 Candidatus Micrarchaeota archaeon CG_4_10_14_0_2_um_filter_60_11
GTGATTTCCATCGCGAAAATAGTGGCTCCCGTGATACTCGTGCTCTCGATAGTCGCGGCCTTCCTGCTGCTCACGCTCGCGTGAGTGCAGCGTGCGCAGCACGATGCGACGCGAGTGCTGCGCGACGTTCGCGCAGCGATGCGAGTGCTGCGTGCAGGTCACACAGCGATGCGAGTGCGGCATGCGCATCATGCCGCGAACGCGAGTGCAGCGTGCGCAGCACGATGCGACGCAGAACGATTATTAACTCTTTGCGGTTGAGTTAAGCTTGGTGCAGAATTTGGCGAGAAAAAAGAAGGACCCGTTCGCGCGGCTGGCGAAATTCAGGCAGTTGGAGTTCTTGATAGCCGGCGGCGCGGTCGTCGCGTTCGTTTTCCTCGTCGCGGCTTACTTCGTGCAGCCCGGAACCCAGCAGTCGCCTCCCGATTGGGGCGTCAACCTCACGATTGACAACGGCGGGGCGATGGCGAACTCCCCGAAAGTGCTGCTTTACCTTTCCTCTTCCAAGGCGCGCGACTGCCGTTACTCGAACAGCGACGGCATTTGGACGGATTTCGAGACGCCGGCCGCGGACGCGCGGCAGTGGACGCTGTCGCCCGGCGACGGTTTGAAGGTCGTTCGCGCCGTTTGCCGCGCTTCCGACGCGAGCGAGCGCTCGGCTGAGGCATCCATACTGCTGGATTCCACCCCGCCTGAAATAGTGCTGCTGAAGCTGTCGGGCGTGACCAACTCGGAATTCGAGGCAAGCTTCAAGGCTACGGACAACATCGCGCGCACCCTTGCGTGCTCGATGAATTTGGATGCGATAAAACTGGACTTGGGCCGCGTCGCAAGCAACGCGGTCAAGACGAAGGCGCTCACGGCGTCGCAGGGAACGCACTCGATCAAAGTCGAGTGCACGGACGACGCGGGAAACCGCGGCGAGGCGATAGTCTCGTTTACGGTCGAGGCTTTGGAGCCGAACGCGAACAACAGCTGAGGGTGGAACGATGGCTTTGTGGGATTCGCTTTTCAGGAAAAACAGGCAAGTGCCCTCCAAGGCGCACGAGTTCAAGTGGGCTGCGCCCGAACAGAGGCTGACCGCGCCGATTGACGACGCGGAAAAGACGATCGCGGCGCTCCGCAGGGAGAAGGCCGCCTTCGTTTCCGGCGGGGAATTCATCGACGTGATTCACGCCAAGGAGTACGGCCAAGGCGTTTTCGCCTACTTCATCGTGCGCACCGAAAAGAAGACGCAAAAGGAGTCCGTGCTGTTCGACGGCTACATGATTCAGGAGAACGACCGGCTGGGCGAGGAAGTCGTGTCAAGCAGCACGCTCATGCGCGACCTGGAAGAGCTTGGCTACAGGCAGTCGCTCGCGCGCGAAGTCACCGAATGGCGCTTCACGATAGGCGTGCTGCGCGCCGCGGTCTTCGAAATCGAGGGCTTCGGGAAATTCCTGGAAGTCGCGCTCCCCGAGGCGAAGACGGACAAGATTCGCGAGACGCAGGAAGCGGCCTCGAAAAGCCTCTTCAAAAAACTCGGCTTGAAGCAGGAAGACGCGGTGCCGACGGACGCGATAACCCTGCAACTGGTAACCCTGCTGCAGCAAGCCGAACAGGCGGAAGCGCAGCCAAGGCAGAAGCGCGCGCCCGGCGAATTCAAGCTCGGCAAGGGCTGAAGCTCACATCTCGACGCTTTTGCCTTCGCCGCGCTTGGACACCATCCACGCGAGCGCGGCCAACGCGAGCACGCCGAACAACCCCAAGCCGAGCCGCCAGTCCGCGCTTTGCGCGGTTGCCGCGCCCGTCGCCGGGCCCAACAGCGAACTCCGCAACGCGGTAGCTGCCGAGAGCGCGGCGTAGTGCTCGCCTGCGTCGAATTTTTTGCGCGCGTCCGCGAGCTTTGCCTCAGTGCCCGGATTCCCGAACTGTTTTTGCTGCGCCTCGGCCATTCCCAACTCGGCTTCGGCTGCGGCCTTCAATTTCCCGAGCGCGGCTTCCAGCCCCGCGAGCGAAGCGGCGAAATCCTGCAATGAAGCGTTCGCCTTCGCGGCTTTCGCCGAATCACCAACTGCCGCGTCGAGCGTTTTCATGGCTTTCTCCAGCGCGGCCGCCTGCTTGGACGCCGCCGCATAGTAAGTCGAACGCTTGACTTTGGTAGCATCGCTTTCGTCGGCCTTGAAAGCCGCGGCGTAGTCCGCCAGCAATTGCACCGCGTCCGAGCGCTTGAACAAGTAACCTGTAAGCGGCGACTCTTGTTCTGGAAGCGAAGCCCTTTGCCTAAGCACTTCCTCAAGCGCGTCCAACGGCTTGCCAATCGCGAACAACGCCCTCGCTTCCGCCGCGCAGGCGCCGCATTCGCCGTCCAGCGCGGCGACCTCGCGGCTCGCGATGGAATTGATTTGGTTTTGGAAAGCCGCGTCCGCCTTGTTCGCCGCCGTCAGCAGTTCCATCGCAAGCGCGCCGTTCGCCTTTGCCGCCAGGGCGCGCGCCTGCGCCCTCAACCCGTCGAGCTGCCCGTCCTCCGCAGTTTTTTTCGCCGACAGCAGATTCTTTTCCAGTGCCAGCGCCTTGGCGAGCGCGTCGCCGTAACGCTGCGCGGCCAAGTCCGCCTTTATGGCGTCCAGCTCAGTTGTCCGCGACTCGTTCAACGCGGTTGCCAGCGCCTCGACCTCGGCAGCCTTCTGCTGCGCCGCCTGGCCGGCTTGGCAGGTAAGGCGCACGAGGACGCGTTCGGTTTCGCCTTTCCTGAACTCGCCGAAGTCGATTGACACGAACGAAGTGCCGCCTTTTTGCACGGTCGCGCGCGCCTTTTGCGCGAGCACCTGCGCTGCCGACGGTTCGCAGCCAACGCCCAGCGAGTCCGAGTACGCGTAATCCTTCAAGTCGATGAAGTCGTTCAGGAAGCCGTAGGCGACTTCAATCGAGAAGCCGTTCGCAACAACCGTGCGCTCGGCTTTCACCGGGCCGCTCGCGATTGACTCGACCTTGAACCAGTGCTTTCCCTTGCCGAAGTTCGCGAACGCCTTTACCGCGCCGTTCCATTGCGCGCTGCCCTCGTCCGTTTCAACGCGCGTCACCGTCTCCCGTGCGTCAAGCGCCTCGTCCAGCAGCACGCGGCCCGCAACCGTTGATTCGAACCCGAACGTCCGCGCCACCGTAGCCTCTTCGTTCGCCCCGCTTGCCTCGGTTTTCGTTTCCAGTCGCTTTGCCGCCACCAAGCGCTTGGTTGCGATGATTTCAATTGCCGCCCCGCGGCTAACGCCCTGCAGGTAAACCGCGCCGTTGGCCACGCTCGCGCCTTCGGAGGCATTCGCGTTCTCGACGCCGTCCAGCGCCTCGCGCAACTCGGCCGACTCAACCGCAAGCAGCCCGCCGTATGCCAGCGGCAACGCGTTTTCCAAGCGCACCGTAACGGTTACGAGCACTTCTTTCCCGATTTGAAACGGCTCTTGCGCCCGCATCCCGATTTCCGCCGTTGCCGCCAAGTGCTCGCGCAGCAGCGCGGGCGCCCGCGATTCCGCCCATGCGATTATGCCTTCAAGCGATTCGCGCGCCTGCCTAAGCTGACCCAAACCCTCGCGTTCCTTCAGTCCGCCGTCGGAGGTGAACAGCCGTCCGGCTTCAATCCAGGCCGCCATATTTTTCGAATCCAAAAAGTTTTCGAGCGGCGCGACTTGCGCGTAAAGCCCCTCGAGCGTCGGCGCGTACTCGCCGTACGCGAACGCGTAAACGCCGTCTTCGAGCGACTTCAAGTCCTCGGACAGGCGGCCGAGCGTTCCCGCGTCGCCCGCGCCGCTCCCAAGGCTTTTCAACGCGTCCTTGATTTGCCCCAGCCTCGCCTTTTCCTCCGCAATATCCAAACCTTCTTTTTCCGCGGCTTTCAGCACGCCGTCCACCCGTTCGGTTTCCTCGCCGAGCAGCGCCTTTTCTTCGAACGCGCTTTGGTCCCATCCGCGGAGTTCCGCCTTGATTTCCCGCACGCGCGACAACAGCCTCAAGTAAAAAGTTATGCGCTCGCCTACCGTGTGCAGCCGCTTGTCCGCCTCGCCTGCAAGCTGCTCCAATCCCGCCAAGCCTTGCGCGTAGGCGTACTCGTTCGCCTGCCCTTGCGCCAACGCGCGCGCCTCTTCAACTTCCAAGTTAACTTGTTCGCGCAGCGCGTCCTCCAACTCGCGCCCGCGCTCCCCGTACGCGGCAAGCGAAGCCTCGCACGACAGAAGTTCAGCCGTAGCGTTGCGCAACAGCATGACTGACTTGCCCGCGTAACCCCTGCCCTTCGCGCGCCACGCCGCCTGCGCGTCGCGAATCCAGCGCGAGCCTTTTTCCAGCGAGGCGCGCGCGTCCCACAAATCCTCCTCGAATGACTGTACCGCGTACTCGGTTGCCGCCGCGCTGCCCGCGCCAACCGCGAGGAATGCATCCTCCTGCACCGCCTGCAGGCCCAGCGATTCCGCGGTTTCCAGCGCCTGCTTCGCCCGCGCTTCCTCTTCCTGCGTTGACGCCAACTCGGCCGCCTGTTCGTCTTCCATCGCAGCCACTGCCGCAGTTGCCGAATCGAACAGCACGGACTCCCTGCCGAGCAGTTCCATGCATTTTTGTCCCGCGAGCCTCACTTGCGCGGCGTTCGGCGGAGTCACGTTCGACGAAAGCGCCAGCCCCTTGCCCGCTTCGTTTACCGCGATTGCCGCCTCCAGGAAAAAGCCGCCCAGATTGTCTTGCGAAGCGTCCCGGCTGTCCAGTGTTGCCTTGCTTTCGCTCAAGTCTTCCAGCAATCCCGTTGCCGCGCCCGTGAACGAATCGTCGGTCATCAACTCGAGTTCCGCGACTTTTTTATCCGCAGCCTCCGCGCCAGCCTTTGCCGCGCGAACCGCGTAATTCAATCCCGCGACCCCGTGGCCGAAACAGTAAACCGCGTACAACGCCCTGCCCGCCGGCCCGCTTGCAGTTGAAACGAGCCAAGGCGAAAGCCCGGCCAAAATTGCCGCTTGGCCGTACTCGTCGCGCGCCTGCCCGGCGAAGCCAACCGCTTTTGCGAACTCCTCGCTTGACTTCACGCTGTCCGGAATGCCGACTCCGCCCGCGAAGCCCTCGCAGGAGAGCGAATAGCTTTGCGCGCCGAGCACGTAAAAATCCGGCTGGGGCGCTTCAACCAACAGGTAGGAATAGTCCCCCAACCGCAGCCCGCAAGCCAGCGGAACCAGCGCCAAGAGGAAAACTAACGACAACGCGTGCTTCAAGAGCCCTTCGAACCCCGCAGAGCCCCTCCGCTAAGCGTGATTCGAAACGCGTTTAAAACGCTTTCGCGTATAAGCTAAGCGCGCTTTTTGCGTGCGTCTGCGGCTTACTGGACTTGCAGCAGCACGATGTTGCTGTGCTCGCCCACGTTGCCCGCGTTGTCGTAAGGCACGACGTAGTAATACCACGGGCCCATCACGTCGGGCGGGTGGTCGGTGAAGAACGATATCGCGGTGGTGCCCACGAGGTCGAACCGGCTTACCGTGTTGTCGTTGCGGTAGACCTTGTAATCCTTCACGCCGCTCAGCTCGTCCGTGGAGTCGCTCCAGTCCAAGTCGACGGTGCCCTTCTGCACGCTTATGTCGCCGAGGTGCAAGTCGTTAATCTTGGAGGGCGGCGTGGTGTCGAGGAGTATGTCGTCTTGCGCGATGGTCGAGGACGCGTAGCCGTTTTTGCATTGGTAATACGCCACTTTCGCGCCGTCGTCGCCTTCGGCCAGTGTCCAATCCTTCTCGGCCGCGAACGCCTCCCAGCTCGAGTACGCGATTCCGTCGTTCGAATAGCGGCATTCGTCCGCGCCGGTCGCCGCCAGGAACAGGATGACGTTCTTGCTGTTCGTGTAAGCCGCGTTCGAGTTGATTTGAACGACCAGCCCGTAAGGCGGAGCGCCCGGCGATGGCATCGGAATTGTGGTGGCTTGCCCGGGCGCGATTACCTCTATGGAGTCGCTCACCACCGTCGACTGGCCGTAGCCGTTCACGCAGCGGTAGTAAACCGTGCGCACGCCCACGCCCGGCGAGAGGTTCCACGACTTGAGCGTTACGTAATTCTCCCAGGCGGAGTACACCACGCCGTCGTTCGAGTATCTGCACGTCTCGGCTCCAATCGCCTGCAAGTTGAGCACCACGAATCCTGAAATGGTGGCGTCGTCGCCGCCGTTGATGCTAATCCTCAACGCATAAGGCTGGACGGTGGCTTGGGGCGAAGGCGACGGTTGCGGGGATTGCACTTGGAAGGACGCGGTCGCGACCGCCTGGTTGCCCGCCTCGTCCGTGCACGCCACGCGAACCGTGTGCGCGCCGCTTGAAGCCAAAACCGTGAACTGGTAGCCGTCCCTCACGTCGCCCGAGTACTTTTGCAAGTTGTCCAGGTTGCCCTGGCAGTAGAAGTTGCTTGACTGCCTGTCGGAAACCGAGAAAGACAAGGTGAAGGAAGTCGAAACAACGGAACCGTTCTGCGGGCTTATCAAAACTATTTCGGGTTTCGTCGAGTCCAGGGTGATTGTCGCCTGGGCCCGCTTCGTTTCGGAGCCCGACTTACATTGCACTTGGACGGCTTTCCTGCCGTCGTCTGCGGACAGCGCCCACGACGAGAATTCCTGGGGAGGCGCGTAGTCGGTCCAAGCCACGCCGTCGTTGGAATAACGGCATTCATTCGCGCCGGGCGCGGAAAGGGAAAGCATTACCGTTGGCGTGCTCGTGAACAGCGAGCCGCCGTTAATCTTGAGCTCGATTTCGCCCATGGTTGCGGCGGCTGCAGGCGCGCCTTGCGTCAATAACGCCGCGACCGCGATGACTACGACTGCCACAACCCCAAAAAATACGAGCGTTTTGTCCACGACCAATTCAATCAGCCTCCCTTGAGTTAGGTAACAAAAACAGTGTTAAATAACCTTTCGCGCCTAAGCCCCCGCGTGGTAACCGCAAAACAGGGCAAAGAGCTGCTCGCGTTGGCGCGCGACTCCGTCAAGCACTACTTCAAGGCGGGCAAGCCGCTGGCAACGGAAAAATTCCCGGAAGTCCGCGGAGTGTTCGTCACAATCACCGAGAACGGCGCGCTTCGCGGGTGCATCGGCTACCCGCTGCCCGTGAAGGCGCTTGGGGAGAGCGTGTGCGAGATGGCTTGCGCGGCGGCGTTCGAAGATTGCCGTTTTCCGACGCTTGAAGAGGATGAGTTGAAGGGCGTCAAATTCGAGGTGAGCGTGCTTTCGGTTCCCGAACCCGTGAAGGGCGACGCGCTCAAGGAAGTCAAGGTCGGCAGGGACGGCTTGATTATCGAAGCGCACGGCCGCAGCGGCTTGCTGCTGCCGCAGGTGGCGACGGAATACGACTGGAACGCCGAACAATTCCTGGAGGCGTTGTGCGACAAGGCTTCCTTGCCGAGGGGCAGCTGGCGGAACGCTTCGCTAAAAAAATTCCAAGCCCAGATTTTCAGCGAATGAAGCCGCGCTCGCGGTTTAATATTTTTCGGCGCTTTTCTCCCATTCTTCGAGCACTTCTTCGAGTTCTTTGCGGGGAAACGGCTGAAAGAACTGGTGTTCCGAATAAAGGTTATTCAACTCCCGTTTCACGACGCCCAGCGAGTGCGTGCGCGCCATCAGCCCTAACACCTTTTCGCGGAAACCCGGCAACTCGCGTTCGCCGAGCCTGAACAGTTTGCCGTGCTCGCGAAGCAGCAGCACTGCTTCGTAACCGTGCTTTTCTAGGATGGGAAAGATTGCTTCTTCGCCGTGCTTTTTCGCGAGGCGCATCACCGCGCGCCGCTCCCAAAAACTTTTGAAGCCCGCCAGTTCGCGGTTTTCCGGGTGCCACTGCAGGAGGAGCCCGTCAACCCGCTTGCGCAGCCCCGATTCCCCTTCGGTTCGCTTCGGCATACGCTATTGCTTGCGCTAAACCGCTTTTATTTGCGCGCCTTCAGAACTCGACTTTGGGCACGCCGCGCTCCTTTTCTCCCGTTTGGAAGAATTCGAGCGCCTTGAAGCCGAAGCCGTTTCCGACCAGCGAGTCGGGCACGACTTCCAGCTTCGTGTTGTACATTTGCGCCACGTCGTTGTAGAACGAGCGCGAATAGGCGATTTTCTCCTCGAGGTCCGCCAGCTCTTCCTGGAGCTTCAGGAAGTTCTGGTTCGCCTGCAGTGCGGGATAGTTTTCCGCGACCGCGAACAGGGACTTGATGGTATTCGTCAGCATGTTGCTCGCCTTGGCTTTCTCCGAGAGCGTGCCCGCGTTCGCCATCGCGGCGCGCGCCTTGGTCACGTTCTCGAAAAGCGTCTTCTCGTGCTTGGCGTAGCCCTTGACGGTCGCCACCAGATTCGGAACCAGGTCGTTCCTCTTTTTTAGCTGGACGTCGATTTGCGACAGCGCGTTGCGCCCGCGCATGCGCAGCGTGATGAATCCGTTGTAAGTCAGCAGCAGCCATGCCAAAACTACTGCCGCGAGCCCGCCGATTATCCAGAATATTAAGTCCATTGCAATCCCACCTTTACAACCCAACGCCGCGCGGCTTTTTTAAACTATCCCGCGGCCGCTATTTCTTCTTCCTGAGCTTTTTCGCCAACTCGACGATTTCGCTGTATTCCAGCGGGTCCTTCTTGATTTTGGCCGCCGCCCTAACCCGCGCCAACAGCTCGAGGTACGCCTTCGGGTTTTCCGACTTCAACGCGATTGCGTGGGGGTGCCGGAAGGCGCGCTCGCTCTTGCCCAGCTCTTCCCCTATGATTTTTTCCCCGACCCTCGCGCTTGGCTTGTTCAGTTTTTTCATAAGTTCGCCTTTTGCCCGTATCCGATTTGCCGTGAAAAAGCTATACCGCGTGCGGGTTTTTATCCCGCGCCGCCTCCGCCTCCGCCGCCTCCGCCGCCCCCGCCTCCGCCGAAGCCGCCGCCGTAGCCGCCGCTTCCCGCGGCGGACGAGAGCACGGAAGCGTTGACCATGCTGCTAATCAGGATGGCGTTGCTGAACGAGCCCGCGTAATAGAACGACGACTGCCTGCGCTGCGCGTCGGTGAACGAGGCGTCCATGATTTTCGCGACCTTGTCCGCCACGCCCAGCGCGGTCGCGTAAACAAGGTAGCGCTCCCACAGGATTATGTCCTGCGGCTTCTTTTCCTTCAACAGGCTGTAGTCGTTGATGAACCGCTTGAACGCGAGTATCTTCTCGAACGCGAGCGCGCCCTCGAGCGTGCGCCGCGGCAGCGCGGTGTGCAGCGCGAACCCGCAGATTGTGTAAACCGCAACGCCCACGAACAGCGGGAGCAACGCCAGCGCGTCCGCGAGCACGAGCAGGCCGCTTGTCGCGAGCAGGATTCCGCCGTACAAGAGAAACTTGTCCCTGCCCTCGTAATTCACGAGCTTCCTCAGCGTCAATTCCGGCAGCACCTGCTTCTTCCATTCCCCGAAAAAGTTGCGCCTGGAACGCGACGCGTAATCCTTCCACCCCGAAAGCGTGAGCCTGCCGTTGCTCGAGGCGGCGCGCATCTCGCGCAACAGAACCGACTCGTGCGTCGCCAAGCCCGTGGTTTTAGAAGTGAATTCGAACGAGTAGTCCTCGGTTTCCCGGTCGAAGAATAGCATCGTTTTTTTCTTTTCCTTCAACAAGCGCATTTTGAGGTAGCCGCGCTGCACCAAGTCGAGTATCGTGGCGCTCAAGTCGCACGGCTGCGAGTCGAGGCGCACGAGCGCCGCGGCAACCGCGGGGCTCAGTTTCGGCACGTCGCGCTCGTAAACGCCTTGATAGCCCGTTTTCGGTTCGCGGCCGTATTTCCAGTAAAGCGCGGCGAACAGTGCGGCGAGCAAGAGCGGGCCCAGCAGAGACACGAAGAACCAGAACGGGTTATACTCGCTTTCTTTGGCCCAGTTCGCCTCTTCGTCGAGTATCGCCTGCAGCCCGTTTCCCTGCATTACGGCCGCGCCGGCAACCGAGTCCAGCGCGCTTCGCGGGAACACGACGCGCGCTTCCACCCACTGGCCGGAAGGCACGCCGTCGGCTTGGAAGAGCAACGCTTCAAGTTGCCCGCCGCTTATTTGGCGGGTTATCGAGCCGTCAAGCGCCGGGTGCGCCCACGCGCGCACGGATTCGTTGGCAACCGGTTTCGGCAGCGACACTTTGGCGGTCAGCCTTCCGACGGGCTTGTCCCAGCCTTGTCCCCAAACTTTCCAGTAAAACTCGGCGACGTCGCCGTACGCCTTGACCGCGCCTTTCAGCCTGTACGCGAGCGTGAACGTGCGCTGCCCGCCGTCCGCGGAATAATACCAGGTTACCTTGTCCCCGCTCCAGCAGTACGTGCCGGACGCTTTCGAGCACTCCTCGCGGTAAGCCGTCGCGCCTTCGCTCACGGAAAATCCGCTCATTTGCCCGCCGCGCGAGAAGTCGAACTCGCGGTAGGCGAACGAGTAGCTGCCGCTGAATGCGAAGGTGATTTGTTCGGTGACGAGGACGCTGCCGTCAACTTGGATTGCGTTCGTTGACGCGGCCGAGGGGATGGAATAGTCCTTCGCCGAGGCCAGCGCGGCGAACAGGAGGAATGCCAGGAAAAGCGCTTTTTTCATCAACTCAGCATAACGCTAATTAACTTAAAACTCTTTGTCCGTTGCATGCGCTTCTTCAAGCACGGCGACGTCCTCGCGGTTTCGCTGCCCGAGTCGCTCCGCAAAAAAATGGGCGTAAGCGAAGGCGATGAATTCGATTTCGTGGACGTCTCGAACAACGTTGTCGCGCTGGTGCGCAAGACCGCGTCAAGCCGTGAAGAAAAGCCCGCGGCTGTTTTACCGGGCGCGCTTCCCGTACAGCGTGCCGCCGCCGTCACGCAGTCCTTGGTCCCGCAAAAGCCCAAAATCCGGGCTTCGCCTGAAGCCATCGAGTTCGCGCGCCGCGGGTACGCGGTGCTTGACAACGAAGTGGAAGCCAAGCGGCTGAGCGAGGAGCTGGAGCAGTTCGTGAAGTCCGGGCAAGTGGTGGGCGTGCGCGGTTTCGACAGGCGCTTTTACGTGGTTTCCAAGCAGTTCTTCGAGTCGGCTTCTGCCGCGCTGCTTCTCGCGTTGAAGGAGGCGTCCGCCTTGCAGCAGGCTTCGGTGAAGGCGAAGCTGCCGTTCGAAGCTTGTGCAGCCGTGCTCGCCGTGCTCAAGGAGCAGGGCGACGTTATAGAAAAGAAAAAAGGCTTGTTTCAGGCCGTCTGATTTTTCGGCGCCCGCTCGGTTTTTTGCGTGTGCGGCTTACTTGATTATTTCCAGGAGCCCAATCACGATTATGACCGCTATCGCGAACCCGACCACGACTTTGGGGTCGAGCTGGATGTTGCTCGTGTTCACGTCGTAGAAGCGCATCAAGCCAGTCGAAGACTGGGGAGCCTGGATTTTTCCGGGTTTCATGAAATTGGTTGGCTTTACCAAATATTTAAATGCCTCGCTTCGGGATTGTACTCATGGCTTATCAAGGCAAGCAGGAAAATGCGCTGTTGGCGGAGTTGCCGCACGCCCTCGTCTTGATTCTCCTCTTGCTCGTGCTGCTCGTCGTGTTGACGAAGTTCGGCTGGGTGCAGTGCTCGCAGGTGCCGGGCAACTGGTGCCAGATTTACTGCGAACAGGTAATGCGCACGCACTCGCGCGTCATCCTGCTCTCCGGCGACTCGGGCATGGGCGACCCTGCCGCTCTGGAAATGATGGTTCGCCACGTCCGGCCCTACACTTATCTCGAGCCCTACCAGTCCAAGTACCTGACTTACGGCATGCTCGACGGCGCGGATCTCGTTATACTCGAAAAGATGGACACGGTTTCCTTCACGCAGGCGCTCGCGATCAAAAAGTACCTGCAGGGCGGCGGCGCCGCGCTCTGGATCGGCGACTCGGCGACGAAATTTTACACCGACGACTACGAGATAGCCAGGGCGCGCGTGATGGATGAAGAGGCGGTTTACGCCGCGCAGGCGGCAGGCCAGACGCTGGCAGATCCGCACTATTACGAGAACGCGCTCAATAACGCGTCCACCCAGCGCGGTTTCTACCTGTTGTCCGACGTGCTCATGGCGGACTTCGTCTCCTCGAACTCTTCAACGGTGCCCATCGGCTTGAGCGTCGTGGATTACAAGAGCCTGCTCGTGAGCGGCCTGTTCGCGGACTTCCCGACTTCCGCCAAAAACTACACCGTGGTTGTGCCGAACACGGCGAACACGCACATCGTCGCCATGATCAAGGCGAACGGCAAGGAGTACCCCGGAATTTACGAGACGCGTTACGCGGGGAAAGTCGTCTACGTCGCGTTCCCGCTGGAAGAAGCCAACTCGACGACCCTCGTGCAGAACGTGCTCGACTACCTCGTCACTTGCTGACTCGCGCTCACTCGCCCTTTATCGCTTCGTACTCGCTTTTTATCGAATAGAGCGCGTCTTGATAGCTCCCCATTCTTTCGCCCAGCGCCTCTTTCTTGAGGCGCGCCAAGAGCGCCGTCAATTCCGTCGGCATTTTCACCTTTTGCAGTTCCCTCATGCCCTGCAAGGTCTTAACGTGCGGTTTCAACTCGCTGTTTTCACTGGCGTAACCCGCGAGTTTTTTGACCGCTTCTTTCAACTCCCGCTTGGTTGCGATTCCCACCGCGGCGTGCTCCAACACGTTTTGTATCTTGTGAATGCCGGCTACCCTCACCAAAATCGACAGGTTTTCGTCGGTAACGCCCAAACCGCGCAAAGCGGCTTTGCGAATCTCATCGTTCGCCGCGAGGGTGCGCAAGCCGCGGTTCCCACTTCCGGGGTATTCGCTTTCGACCTTATTTTTTATCGCGAGGGCGATTTCCCGCGGCGTTTCTTCAAGTTGCATTCAAAACCACCTTTTGAGCGTTCCCTGGCTCGCGTCGAGGGGCTGGTTGAACGCGCGCGCCAGCGCGTTCGAGACGCGTTCCTCCGAAAAGTCGCGTTCGCCCGCCATGAACGCGATTACCCCGTCGCGGTCGGGCTCGCCGAATTCGAGCGCGCCCACCCTTGAGATGCGGGGGTTCAGGAAGAGCGTTTCCACTTCCTTGAACGACGCATAGTCCTGTCCCGTCTTCTCGCAGACGCCTTCAAGCGTTTCGGTTTCGCGGACGAGTTTCAAGCCCTTCTTCGGGCCGATTCCCTTCACGCCCTCGTTGAAATCCGTGCCGCACAGCAGGCTCACCCAAACCAGCTGTTGCCGCGTCAAGCCCAGCGCGTCCAGATTCTCCTTCAAGAAGTATTTTTCGGGGTAGACTTCCACGGTTGCGCTGGAGCGCGGCAGCTTGCGCTTGCCCGAGAGCGTGAGGTTGCGAATCAGCACGGGCGCGCCGAACAGCAGGGCGTCAAAGTCTTGGCTGGCAGCCGCACCAACGCAGCCCTGCGCCGCCATTGCCGCGCATTGCGATTCGCCTTCGCTCGGAGCCTGCACGAACGGCAGGCCCATCAGCCCCAAAAGCGTCTTGCATTCGGCGACCATGTCCTTGGTCAGGTGGCTCGTGCGCTGCGCCAGCCGCGCGGCTTCCTCGATTCTGCCCTCTTCCAGCGCCTTCTTCATCAGCTCTTCGGCTTCCATTTTTTTCTCGACGCGTTCCGCGATGGTGCGCGCCTTCAATTCGGACGGCTTGCCGTCGAACACGTAAATCGGCTGCACGCCCTTCTCGAGGAGCGAGCAGGACCTGTAGAACAGGCCGCTCAAGTGGCTGGTGGTGCGGCCGTGCGAGTCCGCGAGCGGCGCGCCGTCCGGCCCGCGAATCGTGCTCAGGAACTGGTAGACCGCGTTGTACGCGTCGACGGCCACGCGTCCGCGCAGCTCTTCGAGCGTGACCTGGTGGGAAACCGTGATGTCCTTCAAGTCTCGCGCGCCCATTTTTTTTCAACTCCTGAACATGCTCCTGCGCGCGCGGAACGCGAACCTCGCGCCGCTTTTTGCAGTAAATGCCGCTTTGGGTTTATTATTCCCGGCCGTTGCCGCAAAAACGCCTTCGAGCGTGTTGGCTTTTTGCAGCAGGGACAGCAGCCGTTCGCGTTTTTCGCCCCGGCAGGTTTTCGAGATGTGCTGCTCCAGCGCGGGATAATCCACCGTTTCTATCGACAGGAACAGGGGCTTTCTGCCCGCGAAGGCGGCGTTGTGCGGGTCGACGTTTACCGCGAGACCTGCCTGCCTGAACTTCCTTGCCGCTGCCTTGACGCGCTTGGACACCCTGACGCGCATTGCATGCGTAACACAGGGCAGGCAGTCGCAAAAGCGGAAGTTTTTCTCCGTTGCGTGCTTCACGAACGTCCTGTGGTTTTTGTCCAAGTCCGCGAAGCGCGTGTAGACCGCGGCCTTGTTCGGCTTGCTGCCCAAAAACGTCCTGCCGCTGGGCAGCGTGAACCTGACCGGTTCTAGAAATTTTCCGGGGAAAAGAGCGCTGGCAATCCTGAGCAGGTAAAAATCGACTTGCGGGTCGCCTTGGCTCGCCGCGTAAACGCGCCTGACGACGTTGCCGGACCTGTATACTAGCGCGCGTTCGCCTCTCGCGATTTCGGCGGTCTCGCGCGGCTTCAGCATCGCGCTGGTTTGCGGCATACAAGACGATTCAAGGGCGGGCTGAATAAAAGACTTTTCAGCGCTTGGGCTTGCGCGGCGGTTTCGCCTGCGGCTTTTGCGGCGTAACCGGCGGAATCTTTGCGGCGGGCTTGGCCTGCCCCTTGCCGGTGAGCTTCCTGAACAGGCGGTACGCCAGATAGGCGAGCAGCGCCAAAAACAGGAGGGGCATAATTACGGCTACGACCACCACGATGCCGAGCAGCACGAAGTCCGTGCTGTTTGGCTCGTAATCGGGGGATCCGGTTTCCGTGACGTTGTATTCGTGCGGCCCTATGGGCGGGATTTCACGGCGGTAGTACGCCGCGAAAACTTCGGTTTGCGTCTTGTTTATCTCGTCCTGGTCGATTGAGAGGTTCCCGACTTCGGCTTTGAACGCATTTTTTCCCTGCGACAACAGGGTCTGCCTGTACGGGTAGAGCAGCTCGTCGTCCAGCAGCTTTTTCCCGGTCGCCGAGCGCATGGCGTTAAGTATGAGCCCGGTTTCCTCGGGTGCGGTTGACGCCTCGCCCGAGCGCGAGAGTTCGGCCACCACCACCGGAAGCTTGTCGTCCCCGAACCTGCGGGCGAACGCGTTTATGATGAAGTGCGAGTAGGAATAGCCGAAGTCGCGTTCGGCCGTGGTCTGCTGGTCGTACGGCGTCCACTCGGGCGTCCACTTTCCGCCGTCCAGGTAAAAGTCATCCAATTCGTTGAGCGGTATGCGCTTTGCGACGCTCACGAACGGGTAAGTCGTGCCGTTGAATGTTTTCTGCTTGACCACGTACGCGGTTTCGGGCGTCATGCCCTCTTCCAAGTCGTAGGCGCGGAAGGCCACGAAGTTGCTCACGCCTTCCTTGAACCAGGACGAGTTCTGCACGGGCAGCGTTCCCATGAAGCCGTGCGTGGTTTCGTGCAGCACGGTCTGCATGAAATTGGGCAGGCCGTACCACGACGAGTTCATGAACGAGTGCTTGAGGCGTATGAGGCACGCGCCGGAGTAGTCGCCCGCGAAATTGGCAAGCATTTCGTCAGGAACGCTTGCCACTATGAAGCGGCTGCAAACGGGCGTCAAGCCCGTGAGGTTGCCGACGAGCCAGTAATACCGTTCGGCTTGCCTGAAAAACTGGGAGTAATCCTCGCCTTGCGGCGCGTAAACCGCGTAATGCGGGAATTCGCCCAGCGCGTATCCCTTTTCATCGTCCGCGACGTAGTTCGCGCGCAGGTAAACGCCGCCCGCTTTTGTTATCAATCCGTTGTCCGCCGCGGGTTCCGAGGCGAACAGCTTCGAGTGCTCGAAGTGCATGCGCACCTGCGTCTCTTCGCCCGAGAAGCCGCTCAAGCTCAAGCCCGCATGGCAAACCGGGCCGTAACAGTCCGACGCGTTCGCGCGAGAGAACCGCGC
Source organism: Candidatus Micrarchaeota archaeon CG_4_10_14_0_2_um_filter_60_11 (assembly GCA_002792915.1). Taxonomy (GTDB): domain Archaea; phylum Micrarchaeota; class Micrarchaeia; order Norongarragalinales; family Norongarragalinaceae; genus UBA93. Next base: position 15,928 of record PFPF01000053.1, read on the forward strand.
CCTTATTTCCTGCCCGTTCTCCGTGCTCGTCGAGTAAAACTTGACCTTGCCGCCGTCCACCCAGTATTCAAGCGGCCCGCGCGCGTCGTAAACCCCGACCACTTCGGTGCCGGGAGGGAGCCACCACGCGTACTCGGTGAACGCCCAGTCCAGGTGAATGTTGGCGTCGATTTCCACAGAGCCGTTGCCGTGGAAATAAACGTCGTAGGAAACGCCCGCAACTGCGCCGCAAGAGCCGGCTGCCGCAAGCAAGAGCAAAAACGCGAGGGCAGGCAAGCGCATGCGATCCTGACAGAAGCGGCCCTTTTTATTGCTTTTATTCGCCCCGCAGCCGCGCGCGCGGGCCGGCCGGGCTGCCGCCTGCGCCCCACCTGCAACGGTTATTAATTTGCGCGCGCTTTGGTTAACGGGGGGCTATCCAATGGCTGAATGCGGGGTTTGCGGGGCTGACGAGGCGATAGGCACCGCCGAAGTCGAGGGAGCGCGCATCGCGGTTTGCCGGCGCTGTTCGCGGTTCGGCGGGAAACTCGAACTCTTTCAGGCGTACGCGCCGCAATTCCGCCAGTTCGCGCCCAGGCAAAAAACGCCCAAAGCCGAGTACGAGCTGGTTGAAGACTACGCGGCGCGCATCGCGAAAGCCCGCGAGGCAAAGGGCTGGACGCGAAAGGAGCTGGCGGCGAAAGTCGCCATGCACGAGAACGACATCAACTCTTTCGAGCAGAACCGCGTCAAGCCCTTGGAAGCACAGGCGCGCAAGCTCGAGTACGCGCTCGACGTCAAGCTGCTGTCGCCCAAGGTTGCCGAGGATTCAACGCGGCCTGCCGCCGCATTGCCGGCTGCCGCAGTGGGAGAGCCCACGCTCGCGGACTACTTGAAAAAAAAATATTAACTCAATTGATTTTGATTGCCTTGCCCTTGGGCTTCGCCTTGGGCAGCACGACTTCCAGTATGCCGTTCTTGAGCGTCGCCTTGACTTCCGAACTCTTGACTTCCTCGGGCAGCCTGACCGTCTTCGCGTAGCGGCGGTCCGGGTCGGTCACGCGCACGCTCAATTCCGAGTTTTCAACGGTCAAGTGCAAATGCTGGCGGTCAACGCCCGGCAATTCCATTATCACGCGGACTTCCTTTTCGCCGTCAATCAAGTCGACCAGCGGCTCCCTCTCGTTTTGCACGCCGCCCTCTTTTTTGACGTTGCCGAACTCCTGCACGCGCGGCTTGCCGTCGGGTCCCGTGGTGACGCTGAAGCCGTAAACCATCGGGTTGCCCGGCCCGGCGCGCGTGTTGCCCAATTGCCTGAACAAGTCTTGGAACGCGGCGTCGTTGGCGAAGAACTCGTTGAAGAACGAGTTCCCGAACAAGTCGTCGTCGAAAGGAAAACCAGCTTTTCTTTTAGCCATTATAACCACCCTTTAAGCCTTAAACGAAGCAAACCAATTTAACCGTTCCCAGCCTTTTTATTCCGCGGTAGCCCCGTCGTCTAGCGGTCAAGGATGCGGGCCTTTGAAGCCTGAGACGGCAGTTCGAGTCTGCCCGGGGCTATCAGTTTTTTTTGAATCAGCCCGCCGGATGCAGCCCTTATTTGGTTCCCAGCTGGTGTCTTATTCTTTCTCTTTCGTTCGACGCGGCGCGCGCGGCCAAGTTTTCAGAGCGCTCGGCCTTGATTGCGAACGCGGTTATCATCCGCTTGAAGTCCTTGATTTCGCCTTCAGTTACCGCGTGCTTGTTCGGGAACGCGAACGAGATGTGCGGGTTGGCGCCCTTGATTAGCTTGACTTCCATCGTGTTGGGCGAAAAAAAGTTCCTGAACCAGCCCACGATCCCCCCGTGTTTTTGTTCCCGCGTGTAAATGCGGTGACCCTCGGGGGTAATATTGCCCTCGAAGCCGTGCGTTGTGAGATTGGAGAGCTCGCCGTCGAGCTGGTCCAGCATGCCGGGCTCCACGAATACGCGCAGGCGGTTGCCTATCACCTCGTGCTTGAAGTTGAGGGAGTTCCGCCTGAGCTGTTCGAATGCAGTTGCCGGTTCAGCCATCGCTGCTTATTTCGTTTTTCGAAGGCTTTAAATCCTTTCTTTGCCCTATTATCGAGTTCACGGTCACTACCGTTTGGAGTTAAGGTGATTTTTTCAATGGGCAGGCAAAAGGGAAAGCACTTGCACACGGCTGCGAAGAAGCTCTACGCCGAGTTCCCGGGCAAGTTCGGCGACAATTTCGAGGACAGCAAGAAGAAGCTCAACGAGCTGGAAGCCGTCACCTACTCCAAGGTCGAGCGCAACAAGCTCGCGGGCGCGGTCGCGCGCCTCGTCAAGTCAGCCAAGCAAAAAGGCGAGTGAGTGCCGCAAGAGCTGGCCGAACTGCTGGTCAAGCGCCACGGTTTGGAGCCCGTTTCCGGCTCTTTCAACGGCCACGACGTGCTTCTGATTTTCAAGAGGTTCGGACCCGTCAGCCACGGGCGGCTGCAAGACGCGCTGACGGAATTGGTGCAACGCCACGGCTTCGTTAACGACGAGTTCGGCAACCACTTCGAAACCGAGCTGACCAAAGGCCTAAATTACGGCGGCGTGAACCACACCGTCGTCACGATAAAATGCCGTTCGCCGACTGGCAGGAAGCTGTTGGAGCACTTTTCCAACGAGTTCGGCCCGCAGGGCTACGTGGGCGACATGAAACGCGAGTTCGAGGAAAAGCGCCGCAGCGGCGGCGCGAAGCTCGAGCACCCGCCGCAATAATTCAGTAGCTCTTCGCCAAGTAGATGGTTTCCTTTCCGCGCTTGCCGCAGTAAACGCACTTGCCGCCTTCCTTCGAGTCGAACGGCACCAGCCTTATCGTCGCGCCCGTCTCTTCCTTCACTGCCTCCTCGCAGCGCGGGTCGCCGCACCACGCGGCTTTCGCGAAGCCCTTCCTTATTTCCAGCGCCTCGCGCAGCTCTTCCAGATTCTCGACCGCGTGCGTGTGCTCCTGCGCGAACAGGCGCGCCTTTTGCAGCAGGTTTTCCTGGATTTCGTCCATGAGCGACTTGACTTTTTCCAGCACCGCGTCGTCAATGTAGAATTCCTTGAACCCGGTGTCGCGGCGCGCTATGGTCGCGCCCGTTTTTGCCAAATCCTTGACGCCGATTTCGATGCGCACGGGCACGCCCTTCAGTTCCCACTCGTTGAACTTCCAGCCCGGCGTCCTGTCGCTGTCGTCCACGAGTACGCTCAATCCCGCGGCTTGCAGCGCGACCGCGTGCCTCTGGCTCGCGAGCGTTGTGAGCGCCTTGTCCTCTTCGGTCTTGTAAATGGGTATTATCACGACTTGCAGCGGCGCGATTTTCGGGGGCAGCACGAGCCCGCGGTCGTCGCCGTGAAGCATGGCCACCGCGCCTATCAGCCGCGTGGAGACGCCCCACGAAGTCTGCCAGGCGTACTCCTCGCCGCCGGATTCCGTCTTGTACCTGATGTTGAAGATTTTCGCGAAATTTTGGCCCAGCTGGTGGCTGGTCCCGCATTGCAGCGCCTTGCCGTCCGGCATGATGGCTTCAATGGTTGTTGTGTAATCCGCGCCCGGGAATTTTTCCGCGTCCGTCTTTTTGCCCTGCAGCACTGGAATCGCCAGAAGCTCTTCGCAGACTTGCCTGTACCAGTCCAGCGCCTGTTTTACCTGCCCGTCCGCCTCCTGCTTGGTGGCGTGCGCGGTGTGCCCCTCCTGCCACAGGAACTCGCGCGTGCGGAGAAAAGGCTTCAAAGTTTTCGTGTCCCAGCGGATTATGTTGCACCACTGGTTGAGCTTGAGCGGCAGGTCGCGGTGCGACGAGACCCACTTCGAGTACATCGTGTACATTATGGTTTCGCTCGTGGGGCGCAAGGCGAGGCGTTCGCCCAGCTGTTCGTTGCCGCCGTGCGTCACCCACGCGACTTCGGGCACGAAGCCCGCGAAGTGCTCCGCCTCCTTCTTGAGGAGCGACTCGGGCACGAACATAGGGAAGTAAGCGTTCTGCACCCCCGCCTCCTTGAAGCGGCAGTCCAAAAAACGCTGGATTTGCTCCCACACGAAGTACGCGCGCGGGCGTATCGCCATGGTGCCCTGCACCGGCGCGTAATCCATCAGCTCGGCTTTCTGCACGAGCTCCAGATACCATTCGGAAAAGTTTTCGGTTTTCTTGTTGTCCATTTTTCGCTCACGCCTTCGGCAGGCCCGCCTGGATGATTATCGTGACCGAGTACAACAGCGCGCCGTACAGCAGCGCGACCGCCACGTTGCCCCTCTTTATTTCCGCCGTCGTGTTGAATCCGCGGCGCAGTATGCGCGCCATGAGCCAGTACGCCATCGCCTGCACCACTATGGTGAAGCCCACGGCAAGCAGCAGGCTGGCGTAGTCCGTCGCGAACTCGAGCCACTCGCCGGGCTGGAGGGGGATTATCACGGTTTCCAGCTGCTCGGCCACTATTATCGCGACGCTCAAAATCACGGCGCCTACGAGTATGCCGACCGCCGCGTTGCCTTGGCGGACTTCCTTCAGGTTGCTCATGCCGGGCGTCAGGCGGTCGAAGACTTTCAACGCGAAGTACTGCGCGATTACCGCGAGCAGGACCGCAAGCAGGATGCGGAATCCCTCGACGACCAACAATTCAAAGAGCGCCATAGCAAATCAACCCTTGTCATTCGCCGAGCGCTTTAATGCGTTTGCCTTGGAATAAGCCACGGTGACGGCTGCGCCCAATTCCTCGATTTTGACTTCCACGCGGTGTTCGCCCTTCGGCGTTTTCACGCGCTTGGCTTCCGTCGCGCCGACTTCGCCGGCCAGCCCTTCCAGTTCCGCGCCGTCGTACTCGACGGCTATGCGGTCGGAAACGCTGAAGCCGTTCTCCTTGCGCGACGCCTGCACCGCCCTGGCGACTTCGCGCACGAGCGCCAAACGCTTGACTTCAGCGTCCAGCGTGACATCGACGTCTACGGACCCGCCGTCGAACTCCTTGCCGCCTGCAAGCGGCTTCGCCGACGCTTCAACAACGAGCGCGTTGTTCGCCGCCGCGAGCACTTTGCCCAGCGACTTGACCGCCTCCTGCGCCTTCTCTCCGGAAACCGTTATCTTTTTAACCGGCCAGCGGAGCTTGCGGTTGCGGTCCTTGCGGAGCGCGAGCGCAGCCTCGGTGGCGCGCTGGCAGAACGCCATCAGCTCCTCGAGCTTCTCGTCGCGCAGCGCCTCGTCTGCTGACGGATAATTCTCGAAGTGCACGCTTTCCATCGCGCCGCCGATTCCCGCGTATACCTTCTCCGTGACGAACGGGCAAATCGGTGCGAGCAGCCGGGTGGCGCGGTCAAGGCAGTAGCGCATGGTTTCCGTCGCCTCGGCGTCGCCCGCAGCCATGCGGTCGCGCGCGAGCTTGACGAACCAGCGCGAGTAGTCGTCCAAAATGAATTCCATGAGCTTGCGCCCCGCCAGGTGGAACTCGAAGTTTTCCAGGTGGCCTGCAACTTGGCCGGCCACCGTGTTTGCGCGCGAGATTATCCACTTGTCCTCGACGCGGCCCGGCTTGAACGCGGGGTTCGGCTTGAAGCCGTGCGGCTTGTAAGTCTCGTAGAATTGGAAGGTGTTCCAATACACGTTGAGCGCGCGGCCGACTTCCTTGGCGGTGTTGGGCGAGAATTTTTGGACGTCCCACGGCGCGATTTCCCAGCAGTAGTAAAGGCGTATCGCGTCGGCGCCGATGGCTTCGATGCCGTCGTTTGCCCAAATCACGTTGCCCTGGCTTTTGCTCATTTTTTCGCCTTTCTCGTCGACGACCCAGCCCATCATCGCCACGCTCTTGAACGCGGGCTTTTCGTGCGTTGCCATGGCCGCGAACAAAAGCGTGTAAAACCAGCCGCGGATTTGGTCCTGCGACTCGTTGATCAAGTCCATCGGGAACATTGACTCAAACAGTTCCTTGTTCTGGTGCGGGTAGCCCAGCGACGCCCAAGGCGCGATTCCCGAGTCGAACCACACGTCGAACACGTCGGGCACGCGGCTCATTTTGCCCTTGCAGTGCGGGCAGCGCAGCTGGATTTTGTCAATCGAGTGCCTGTGCAGGTCGTCAAGGGTTCCGATTTCGCGGAGCGCCTTGCCTTCGAGCTCGTCAACGCTCCCGATTACCTCGTAGCGGCCGCAGGCGGCGCACTGCCAGATGGGCATCGGGATCGCCCAATAGCGCTGGCGCGAGATGCACCAGTCCGTGCTGTTCTCCAGCCAGTTCCTGAACGCGTCCTTGCCGAACGCGGGCATCCACCTGGTCTCCTCGTTCGCCTTGAGCATCTTGTCCTTGACGTAGTCCACCGTCAGGTACCACTGCTTGCTCATGCGGAAAATCAGGGGCGTCTTGCACCGCCAGCACAGCGGGTAGGAGTGCGTTATCTTTTCAGTGAACAAGAGCTTGCCGTGCCGGTCGAGCCATTCGACTATGTCCTTGTCCGCGTCCTTCACGAATTTTCCCGCGAAGCCGTTAGCCTTTGCGGTGAAGCGGCCCTGTTCGTCAACCGGGGAGACCGCGGGCAACCCGTAGTGCACGCCGACGTAATAGTCCGTCGAGCCGTGGCCGGGCGCGCAGTGCACGATTCCCGTGCCGTCCTCCATGGTCACGAACTCCTCGAATTCTTCCGCGCCCTCGTTCGTCTGCTTGTGCTTCTTGTACTTCTTGTGCGCCATGATGGGCACGCTCGCGTAAACGCGGTGCGCCTTGGCTCCCAGCGCCTTCTGCTGGTCAACGTCGACCAAGGGCTCGTATTCCTTTCCTTCGAGTGCAGAGCCGTCGAGCTCGCCGACGATTTCGTATTCGACGCCGACTTTTTCCTTTAGCACGCGCTCGACGAGCTTCTTTGCGAGAATGAAAACGTCGTTGCCGACTTTCGCCTTGACGTACTTCTCCTTGGGGTGCACGAACAGCGCCACGTTGGCGGGGAGCGTCCACGGCGTGGTCGTCCAAACCAGCAGGTACTCGTTTTCCGTTCCCTTGAGCTTGAACTTGAGGTAAACCGACGGGTCCGCCACGTCTTTGTACGAGTCGCTGACCTCGTAGCCGCTCAGCACGGTTTCGCATTCCGGGCACCAGTGCGTGGGCGTCTCGCCCTGCCGCAGCATGCCGTGCTCGTGCAGGCGCTTTATGGTCCACCACGCGCTCTCGATGTAATAATTCTTGTAAGTGAAGTACGGCTCGAAGTACGCGCGCCACGCGCCCAGCTTGTCGTAGTAGTCCATCCATATCTTTTCGTTGTTGAGGATTTTCTGGAGGCACGCCGCGTCGAACTTGTCGATTCCGATGCGCTCGATGTCCTTCTTCGTGTGCACGCCCAGCTCCTTTTGCACCACCACCTCGACGGGCAGGCCGTGGCAGTCGAAGCCGGGCTGCATGAAGCAATCGAAGCCTTGCATGTACTTGTAGCGCGTCCAGACGTCCTTGCACGCCGTGGTCTTGACGTGGCCGACGTGCGGCAGGCCGTTGATGTAGGGCGGCCCGTCCAGCAAAAAGAATTTTTTGGCGCCCTCGCGGTGCTTGTGCAGGCCCTGGGGAATCTGCTTTTCCTTCCAGAGCGAGTGAGCCTCGCCTTCTATCTTCTTGGAGTCGTACTGTTCCACGCGAAAACCACCGGAATTTGAAAAGGAGTTTTTTGCGCGGCTAACAAAAACGCGGGATGATAATCATTCCGCAATTCGAGTAAGCCATCGCGTTAAACCCTTGGGTCGCACCGTTAAAAAACGTTTTTACTTACGACAATCGTCCGCTTTGCCCGCTACCGCGCGCATTTTCTTCGCCGCTTCCTTTGCATCCAATAGTTCTTCCCTGCCCGTCGCCAAGTCCTTGAGATTTACTTTCCCCAGCTTGGCTTCCTCGTCGCCCACGAACGCGACGAAGGGAATGCCCTGCTTGTTCGCCCATTCGATGTTCTTGGACGGGCTCCTGCCGTTGAAGTCCACCAAAGCGTTCACTCCCGCGTCGCGGAACGCGGCTGCAACCGCCAGTGCTTTGGCAAGGTTGGAGTCGCTTATCGGCGCCACCAAAACCGTTGCAACGCTTTTTTTCGCTTCGTTCGCAACCGCCTTCAACGCCTCGCCAATCACGTCCAAGCCGAACGAGATTCCAACGGCCGGGATTTTTCCGCGCCCGGCGAACGAGCCCACCAATTCATCATACCGTCCGCCCGCCGCGAGGCTGGATTTGATTTGCCCGTCTTTCGCGAACACCTCGAAAACCGTGCCAGTGTAATACGAGAGCCCGCGCGCCAGGCTCGCCTGCAATTTGACGAATTGCGCGGGCACGCCCATCGCCTTTGCGAAAACAAGAAACTCTTTCAATTCGGTTGCGCCTTCCAACCCGTCAACGCGCTTCAGCAGTTTTTCGTTGTCGAGCGCGTCCAGCTCCTTGAACTCTTTCAGCACTGCAACCGCGGTTTTCGCGTCCAAGCCGCGCTCCTGCAGCTCTTCAAGCACCGCCTGTTCGCCGACCTTTTCGATTTTGTCGATTGCGAGGATGATTTCGGCTTCCTTGCTCTTTGGCACGCCTTGCCTTTCCAGCAGGGCATTCAGCAGCTTGCGGTTGTTCACCCGCATTTCCGCCTTCAAGCCCAGCGCGTTGAACGCGTCGAACGCAACCGCAGCCATTTCGGCGTCCGCCTGCATGCCCGCAACGCCTATCGTGTCAACGTCGCACTGCACGAACTCGCGGTAACGCCCCAGCTTGACGGGGCCGTCGCGCCACACTGCCGCGATTTGGTAGCGCTTGAACGGCATCGCCATGCGGCTGTTTGAAGCAACGACGCGGCACAACGGCACCGTCAAGTCGTAACGCAAGCCCAGCTCGCGCTTTCCCTGGTCCGTGAGCTTGTAAGTCTCCTTGAGTATTTCGGCGCCGCCGGCGTACTTGCTTCCCAGGATTTCCATGTTCTCGAGCGCGGGCGTTTCGAGCGGGTTGAACCCGTAAGCCTCGAACGCGCGCTTGAGCGCGGCAACTATCCAGTCGCGCCTGATTTTTTCCTCAGGCAGGAAATCCCTGCAGCCGCGCACGGGCGACAAATCCATTTTCATAACGCAAAACCTTCACTGCGCACTACTAATTAAAAGGAAAGGGCGCGGACCGAGATTTGAACTCGGGTCAAGGGATCCACAATCCCTGATGCTGACCAGGCTACACCATCCGCGCCATTCTGACTAATTATGCCCCAAGCTGGGGGCGTTGGAAAAACGTGAAAACGAACGGAACTCAGAGTAGGCGCGCGTCAATAAACCGTCAATGAAGCAAACCGCCCATCATCGTCCTTTCACTGCCATTAATCTCGCAGCCGCGGTATTTATAACTTGCCCGCGAACGTTTTTTCGGCAAAATGGCAACTGAAAAACTGTTCTGGAAGGACGCGTATTTAGCCGAGTGCGCCGCGACGGTAACGCGCGTTGACGGCAACAAGGCTTACCTCGACCAAACCGTTGCGTTCGCGTTCAGCGGCGGACAGCAAAGCGACACGGCGTTCATAAACGGCGTGCAACTCGCGGAACTGATTGAGGAGAAAGAAGCAAATGAAATTGTGCATGTTTTTCCCGCTGAGCCTGCGCTCAAGGAAGGCGATGCCGTAACCGTCACGATTGACTGGCCGAAGCGTTTCAAAATCATGCGCCTGCACTCGGCGGCGCACATTGCCGCCATGCTTTTGTTCCAAAAAATCGGCGACAAGAAGCTAATCGGGTCCAACATCACCGAGGAAAAGGCGCGCGTTGACTTCGAGCATCCCGAATCCATTTCTCCCGTTCTAGCCGCGCTTGAGCCCGAGCTGAACGCGTTCATTGCGGAAGCGCATGAAATCAGGACTTACGAAGACGCTGAAAAACCGGGCCGCCGCCTGTGGGAGTGCGGCGAGTGGACGATGCCGTGCGGGGGCACGCACGTTCGCGATACGAAGGAAATCGGAGTTTTGGCGTTGAAGCGCAAGAACATCGGTTCGGGCAAGGAGCGCATGGAGATTGCGCTGGCTACGCCCTGATTTCGTATTTGAGGTCCAACAAGGTTTGCTCAAGTTTGGCCTTGTCCGCCAGATAGGCGAGCTCAATGCCGTTTTTGCCCGCGTGCCTGAGCAGTTCCGCGAGCACATTCTCCTCGGGCTGGCGCAGCAGCCCTTGGCCGGCTATGACGTACTTGAAGAGTTCGACGTATCTGGCCTCGCCTTGGCCTTCGGCGAGATAAGGCCGTTCGGTCGCGTAGTCCGCGAGCTGGTTCTG
>PFPF01000041.1 GCA_002792915.1 Candidatus Micrarchaeota archaeon CG_4_10_14_0_2_um_filter_60_11
AAATAATCCAATCCGTCAGTCAAGTCGACTTTATTTTTGCCTTTGAACAAACGAAACTCATCACCCAAGCGGAAGTCTATGGAGCAGGCTCCGACCAGCCCCTTCTCAAAGGGAGTTATGATTATTTCACCGCGCTTGATTGCGGCCAGCATTTCACGTTTGGACAAAATCATTTTTGTTTCAACAACTCAAATGTCGATTCAATATTTAATATTTTTAATAATCTACAAAACACTTAAACAAAACACTTACAAAACAAAAACAACTCTACTGGACTTTAAACCAACCCAAACAACTTTACTGGACTTTAAATTAAACCAACTAAACCGACCGAACTAACCCCCAAAACGCTCAAAACAACTTAATTCAAGCGGCTTAAAAAAACCAAGTAAAACCCATACAGCCGGCAAAATTCGCGGGCGGGTGCATTTTTACGGTTTTTTTTTGTTTTTGCATCGCCCGGCTTGCGCCAGGTTCAAAATGTTGTCGTTCCGGTTCAAGCGGTTTTGCCAAGCTTCAGCGTTCGGGTTAAAACCCCCCGATTACTGGAAGTATGGGGGGTGCCTGATTCGGAGGGTGCCGCTCAAAGGCAGCGAAAAGACGGTTAAATGACGCACGCGAGGCAAAAGGAAACGAGCCGGGCACGCCTTACGCTTGACTCCGAAGTGCTGGCCAAGCTGGATTCGGGGCAGTTTACCCTGTACGACTTCCTGTCGATGGCGTTCCCGTTTTCCGAGGAAAAGCGCCGCGACGCGATGCGCGTGCTCGAATCCGTGCAAAAAGAACCCAAGTCGTTCAAAACCCTGCGGGACGAGCTGGGGGTGCCCAAGAGCGCCTTGTTTTACCTGCTTCTAGCGCTGTCGAACGCGGGTTTGGTTGAAAAAGAGGCTGGCAAGAGCAACGCTTACCGCCTTTCGGGCGTTTTTTCGGCCAACCTGGGCAAGATGGCGCGCTGGTGGGCCTCGCGCCTGGATTAACCCGCCGGCGGTTGGCACGGCCGGATTAACGGAAGAATGCCCCGCCGCGTGTATTGAAACCTTTTTATTGTGCGGCTGGGTATAGGCCTCAGAGGAAGCGGGCTTGATTTCATGGCGTTATTCGATTTGTTCGGCAAGAAACCGGCCGCGAGCGCGGCGGGTTACGAGCTGGATTACGCGGTCCACCCGTTGCGCCTGAAGGCGCACACGGCGGACTACGCGCAAGTCGAGGTCCACCTAACAAACACCCAGCCCGTCGAGTCGCTGACCGCGTTGGTGGTAACCGTCCCGAAGGGTCTCGGCTTCGAGGGGAGCGGTTTGAGCCAGCAGCGCGAAATCAGGCTGGGTCCCCTGAAGCCGGGCGAACGCAAGACAGTTCCGCTGAAGTTGTGGGCGAACGGCCGCACCGCTCCGGGCAATTATCCCGTTCGGCTGGTCGCAATAGCGCATTACCGCGATTACGGGCACGTGCTCAACGAGGTAGGCAAGGGTTTTTCTCTCCGCGTGGTTTGAGGGCCCAAGGGTAGCATTTAAAAAACCGTTAACGGAATAGGGTTAAAGTAGGAGGATTGGTTGGTCATGGGCTTGATGAAGGTTTCGCAGCTGATGGGTATGGACATTTTCACCGACAACGCGGTGCCCATGGGCAAGGTTTACGACGTTATCATCGACTTGCAGAAGGGCGAAATCGTCCGCCTCACCATGGAGCCGATAAGCGCGTCGAGCAAGGAAGAGGCGAAGAAGGTATTCAAGGAGCGCACGGTCATGTACCGCTCGGTCAAGGCGGTCGACCGAATCATCCTAGTGTCCAACACGCCGATAAGCGACGTCGAAGAGGCCGCACCCGAGCCGACGGAGCAGAAGCCGCTCCCGTACTCCTACAAGTACCGCCGCTCGTTCGGCAAGTAATTTCCTTTTTAAGCCTTATTTTTTTTGTTTTCAGAGCCGTTAGCGAAAGCGCCGCAAGGGGGGTCCAAGCCAAAGCCGCAGGGGGCGTAACTCTACAACCGTTTAAATTGCCGTTGCCGCCTTTGTTTGATTCATGGCGATGCTGCCCGGCTTGTATGCCCGCGTTTTCGTTCCCGAGGGCGACCGGCCGCACTTTTTAGCCGCGGCAAGGCGGCTCGGCGTGAAAGGCAGTCTCGCGGAGTTGCGCGACCTGCGCATGCATCTGCCCATGATCCGCCACAATTACGCGGCGTTCAGGCGGGTTGCGCCGCGCTCGTTGAAGCGCGTGCGCGAATCGTTCGTCCTCATGGGTCTGCGGCCCTACTTGACTTTGCACGATTCGCTGCGCATAGGCGGCGGGCTCAAGGAATTCGGGCACTACCTTGAAAACTCGGCAATCGGCTGGCAGGCGCTGAACGAGGAGCCGAAACTGGTAAACCTGGTAAGCGGGGCGTTAGAAACGTACTGCGACAGCCGCGTTGAGAAGCCGTTTGGCGCGGAATTTCATTCGCCCGCGCGCGTGCTCGAGGGGCTGGACTTTATTTCCACTTTCAAGGCGCGCGAAATTCCCGCCGCCGGGGGTGGCGAGTTCCGCGTGCGGCTCGGGCACGGGCAGTATGAATCGCCAATCGCGCTGGAGGCGGTCAAAACCAAGGAGGGCGACGCGCTCGACTATGGCGTTGGACAATTGAAATTCGTGTTCCTCAACGAGGGCGGCAAGCGCATAGTCGCAGTTCTGGCGATTCAAGGCCAGCGCGGTTCGGTCGACGCGTCCGCGGACTTCAAGGCCGCGGCAGGCGCGAACTGGCCGAACTTGTTGCTAAGGGTTTTGGAGAAGCACGCGGCGGCCAACGGGTTCGACGAAGTTCGCATCATCCGGCCCGAATACCAGCCATCCTACCTGTCGCATTCCGACGAGGCGCACGCGGAGTTAGGGGGCTCGAAGGAAATAGTCGAGCGCATGCGGCTGCTGTATTATTCAGTGGCAGGCAAGGGAAAGTACAAGCCCGACGCTTCGGGAAAGTGGCGCGTCAAGAAGCTACGCAAACAAAACGAAAAATAGCGGGGACAGGATTTGAACCTGCGGTCTCCGGGTTATGAGCCCAGCGGGTACTCCTGGCTACCCTACCCCGCTTTAAGCGAGAATGAGTCCGCAAACAATTCCTGCGCCGCGCTTATTATAATTTTGCGTTGGAGTTCGCGAGCAGGCCCCTTATCGCCTCGAGTTCGTCCTTCAGCTCGACGAGCCGCTTCGCGTTGTCCTGGAACGCGAGTTTTTTGCCGCACGCGCACTTGAATTCCTTCTCGCTCGCCTCGGCGAAGTCCAGTCTCGTGCAGCCCTTCGGGCACGCGTAAAACTGCGTCGTGCTTTCGCGCGCGAGAGCGGCGCTCAGCGCCTCGTGCCGCTTCAGCTTCGCGGCCAAAAAGTTCTTGGTGCTCCGGTCCAGGTTGAATTTCCAAGTGTAAGTGAACCAGCCCGTGGTCATGTTCTTCTCGCGCGTATACTCGACGATGCCGCGGTTGTGCAGCACGTTGAGCAGGTGCCTGACTTCCGAAACCTTGAAGCCCGTCTGCTTCTCCACGGTTTCGTCCGTCGCGCCGTCGCCAAGCGATTTGACTACCTTCAAGCCCTTCCTGCCCGCAACCGAGCTCACGAATTCGAAAGCCTTCTTTAAGTCCTGCGGGTTCGGCTTCGCGGGCGCGATTTCCGCGGATTCGCCGTTAACGGAGCCAGCCTTTAGCATGGCCGCGGAAATCGCGGCCTTGGCCTTCGCACCCAAAACTTTCGGGGGTCCGGCCCCTGATTTTAGAACCGCGGGCTTGAGAGCCAAAATTTTCGTTTTCAAAACCGTTGCCGCGTTCGCGGAAAATTTGGGTTTCGCCGCCGAAGCGCGCGGCGCGGTCTTTCGGGGGCGAATCGCGGAGGGCATGAAAGCTTTAATGCGCGCAGAAAGTATTTATACCTTATGTGACTCCGTCGAGCGAAAAACACGGTTTTTCGGGGGGCGCGCCGCGAACAAAAACAAAACGAAAATCGCGGAGTTGAAAGAAAATTTTTCGCGATGGCGCCGCGCCAAAGAAAACGCGCAGCTGGAAGGCGAAGCGATTTGGACAGCGGGCCCGGAGGGATTCGAACCCTCGACACCTCGGTTAAGAGCCGAGCGCTCTGCCAGGCTGAGCTACGGACCCGTTGAGGCAATAATACGGTTAAAAAAAGTATAAATGCCTATTGCCTGCATGGGTTTCGTCTGGGTACTTCGGTTGGGGCACCGCCGCGAACGCGACAAGCGGCTGACCACGCATTGCGCGCTCATAGCCCGCGCGTTCGGCGCCGCGCGCTTCTATTACACCGGCGAGCGCGACGAGTCGTTCGAGAAGAGCGCCGCAAGCGTAGCCAAGCGGTGGGGCGGAAAATTCAAAGTCGCGCACTCGGCGTCGTGGCGCAAGGTTTTCACCGCGGCCCGCGCGAAAGGCGCGAGAGTAGTCCACTTGACCATGTACGGCGAGCCGTTCGAGAGCGCCGCGCTCAAGCCGCCGCTGTTGCTCGTCGTGGGCGGCGAGAAAGTGCACTGGGAAGTTTACAAGGAGGCTGACGGAAACGCGAGCGTGACGAACCAGCCGCACTCGGAAGCGGGCGCGCTCGCCGTGGTGATGCATTCGCTCGGCCTGAAACCCGTTTTTTCGGGTGCAAAAATCCGCGTGGAGTCAAACCCGCGGGGAAAAACCGTTTTCAACGCACGCAAAGGCAAAGGCCGCAGGTAACCCTGTTTGCGTAGTTTCCAAAGGCTTTTATTTGCCGTTTTCGTCGGACTAATGCGTATTCTCAGGTGGGTTGAAATGGTCGCCTTGCCTGCTCCGATTGGAGCAGGCCTAATTCTATTTAAGGCGTCACAACCTACTTGACGGCGTGTTCGGTTACCCGCGCTTCCCGTATGCGACGGCAATACTGGCGCTGGCAATGCTTGTGCCCTACTTCATGGCCTCGCAGGGGACGCTTTATCTATCCGACGAAGAGGTCTTCCTTTCGTCTTTCTCGCTGTCGCAAGTCGCGGGCTTGGTGACGCACCTTTTCACGCACGTGGGCGCGTTCCACCTCGCCGGCAACCTCGTGCCCCTCATCCTGTTCACGCTTTTGCTGGAAACCATGCTGTCCTCGCTGAGCGTGTTTGCGCTCTTCCTGACCGCGGGCATTTTTTCGAGTATAGTCTTTTCCCTGCTGAACCCCGGCGCCTACCTGGTCGGTTCGAGCGCGGCGGTTTCGTCGCTGATGGCCGCCGCGACCGCGCTCAAGCCCAAGTATGCGGTTTTTATGCTGATAGCCACGCCCCTGCTGATTTCCTTTTTCGTGTTTCCCGCGGTTTCCGCGCTCATAACGTCGGAACAGGAGGACTACGCCACGCAACAGGCGCTCCTGCAAATCCGGGCGCAGAGCCTCGCGGAGGAAAACAAGACAATCGAGGCCGCGGCGGCGAATGCCAGCGCCAACGCGTACGCCCAAAAAGTGGAGTTGGTTGAAAAGGGCCGCGAGCGCGAGTCGCAGACGCAAACCGACTTCTTCGTGCACTTTTACGGCGCGCTTTACGCGGTGCTGTTCCTCGCCGCGTTCAAGCGCCCCGAACTCGACAAGGGCGCGCTCGAGTTCTCCAAGCTGCACGCCGCGGCAAGGGGCGCGTGGGCAAAATTCAGGGGCAGGGCATGACGCGCGACCTGCGTCGTGCCGCCGGCGTCGGCGTTCCGGCACGCGGGCAAACGGCTAAATAGTTTGCCCGGCCAAAAGTTGTTGACGCGGGGTTGGCGGAGCAGTTACGCGCTCGCCTGCAGAGCGAGTTAGGGGGGTGCAACTCCCTCACCCCGCTCTCTTTTTTCTTTCCTGCCGCAAACGCTTAAATAACCGCTTGTGTATGCTATGCTACATATGCCGGACGACATAAACCTCGGCGTGCTCGAGCTGCAAATCCTGTGGCTTTTGGGCAAGCAGCCGCAGCACGGCTATTCGCTCATGGCGCGCCTGAAAGCGCTCAAGAAAACGGAAGTCAAGCAGGGCACGCTTTACCCGACGATGGCGCGCCTCGTCAGGAAGGGGCTGGCGAAGTCGCGGCGCGAGGGGAGCAGGATAATCTATTCGCTTACGCCGAAGGGCAGGCGAGTGCTCAAGGCGAACGCGGCGGAAATGGTGAGGATGCTTGCCGGCATAATCGGGGATTTTTATTGCAAGCCAAAGTTGTGCGGGCGAAGGGGTGAAAGGGAATGTTCGGGCTGAAAGGAAAGACGGCGGTAGTGACGGGCGCCGCGAAGGGAATAGGCAAGGGCGTCGCGTTGGCGATGGCCGCGCAGGGCGCCAGCGTGGTCGTAAGCGACCTGTCGGAAGGCGACTGCCAAGCCGTGGTAAAGGAAATTGAGGCCAAGGGCGGGAAGGCAATGGCGTTCAAGGCGGACGTGGGCAGGAAGGCGGAAGTGGATGCACTAGTTGCCGCTGCGGCCGCGAAATTCGGGGGCGTTGACATAATGGTGAACAACGCGGGGATTTACCCGTTCAAGCCCTTCGCGGAGATGGACGAGGCGCTCCTCGAAAAAGTGCTGGCGATTAATTTGAAGGGAACGCTTTACGGTTGTCAGGCTGCGGGCAGGCAGATGGCGAAGCAGGGCCGCGGCGGGAGAATAATCAACATAGCTTCGGTAGCGGGGCTGATCGGCTATTCCGGTTTGGCGCACTATTGCGCATCCAAGGGCGGCGTGATAGCCGCCACGCGGGCAATCGCGCTGGAATTCGCGTCGCACAAGATTACGGTCAACGCGATTGCGCCCGGCCCGATACAGACGCCCGGCGTGGGCGCAGTCGATGAAAAGATGCTCAAGCAAATATTGCAGACTATTCCTGCCGGAAGGATGGGCCAGCCGGCGGACATTGCCGCAGCGGCGGTTTTCCTCGCTTCGGATGAGGCGGGCTTCGTAACCGGCGCAGTACTGGTTTCCGACGGCGGGTCGT
>PFPF01000005.1 GCA_002792915.1 Candidatus Micrarchaeota archaeon CG_4_10_14_0_2_um_filter_60_11
CGCAATGAGGTCCGCGCACTGCGCGTTCGGGCCGTAATAATTGTACGACGGGTACGAGTAGGCCGGATAGTAACCCGAACCGTAAGACGAGCCGCTGGACGAATAAGAATAGGACGAACGCGAGCCCGCGTAAGCGTAACTCGTGCTGTAAGACGAGCCGTACGAGGGTTGCGCATAGTAAGTCGGGTAGGCGGGGTAATAGTAGTACGGCTGCGCGTAGTAGACTTGCGTCGGATAGTAATAATTGTAGTTGGGCGACTTGGAGCCGAAGCCGACTCCCGGCAGCTGGACCCACCACGCCGAAGCGAAGGCGGACACGAGTATCAATGCAAACAAGGCGTTCCTCATGGTTTCCACCAACTAGATAACGCCCCAAACCCCCTTTTAACCGTTTCTACTCGTAGGTAGTGCATTTGGCGTGCGGGTTGGTTGCGTGCGGAGCGTGTTGGCGGCGCGTTTGCTCAGCGCGTGATTTGGGCCTTGTCGTAAACCGCCAGCAGGTCCTTGCGCTTTTCGAAGTGCTCGCGCACCGGCTTGACTACCGCGTCCACGGCTGCAGCCACGCCGGACTTCAAGTCGCCCGCATGCAGCTTGCCGCCGGCATAAGCCGTTTCCAGTTGCGCGTAGCTTTCGAAGGAAACGTCCCCGCCGAACTTTTCGGGGCGCTCGATTTCCATCGCCTTGCCTTCGCGGAACGCGAAAGCTTTCGCAAGCATGAGCACGGGGTTGCCCTCGGTTTCCGCGGGGCAGTACGCCTTGTTGATTTTGCGCCTGATTTCTTCCGCGGAATCGTGCACGAAAACGCCGCTGTCCGGCTTTGACTTGCTCATCTTCGAGTCCATGCGCCCCGCGCCTTCCTCGGGTTTGAGCAAACTTGGCAGTAATGAGTGGTGCAGCGCGATTGGCGGCTTCCATCCCATCGCCGGGAAAACGTCGCGCGCGAGCATGTGCGCCTTGCGCTGGTCCATTCCGGCGTGCGCCAAGTCCGCGTGGATATGCCGGATGTCCACCGCCTGCATTGACGGGTAAATGTATTGCGCCACGTCCAGCGTTTCTTTTTCGGACCTTCCTAGAACTTGCATGCAGCGCGTCGCGCGTGCGAGCGTCACGTGCTTGGAAAACTTGACCACGTCCTTCCAGTAATCGTCGTTGCCGTGATACAATTCGCTGCCGCGCACGATTTGCACGCTCGGGCAGACGAGTTTGAAGGCTTCCTCGTAGTACTTGCTTGCCGAGAGGATGGCGTCCCAGTCGCCGCCCAGCTTGTTGTTTATGACTGAGTGCCAGTCGGCCAGGAAGACGCGCGTCTTGAAGCCCGCCTTGGCCAAATCGTTGATTTTCCTGCCCGCGAGGAGGAGCGAGCCGACGTGCAGTATTCCGGAAACCTCGTAGCCAATGTAGTGGCCCGGCTTCGCATTCGTCTCGAGCAGTTCGCGCAACTCGCTTTCGACTACTATCTCCTGCGTGGGCTCGCGCTTGACGAGTTCCAGCCTGGTTTCCAAATCCATCGTTTTCAGCCACTCAAAGTTCCTTGGACATCAATAAAACGGTTTTGTTCCACAACTTGCGGTCAAGCACGCCGCAATGCGAGAACCCGTTCTTTTCGTAAAGCCCCTGCGCGGGCAGGTTATCCTCAGCTACGAGGATGACGCACTTTTCGTCGCCCTTGGCCCGCGCGGCGGCCAACGCCTTGTCCAAGAGCGCCTGCCCGATGCCGCGGCGCCGGTATTCCGGCAGCACCGCCAAGCCGAGTATTTTCGCCTTTCCGCCGCCCTGGTGCTCCAGGTCCGTGAAGCCGACGGTCGCCTTGTCCTCGATTGCCGCGTAGTACTCGATGTTCTTGCTTCGCAGGCGGCAGAGCACTTCGGGGCAGCCCAAGCCCGTGTAAGGAAAGAAGCGGTGCGTGAGCACTGCCAGCGTGTAGGCGTCCTTTTCGGTCGCGCGGCGGATTCGCATAACTATGCAACAACCGCCTGGCCCGCGGCCCAGTCCTCTTCGAAAACCGCTTCGAATTCCGACGCGATGCGGCCGTCCCGGATTATGACCCCGGCTTCGCGGTTGGATTCCATCGCGTGCCTTGACCAGTTCGCGCTTCCAACCGCCACCGTTGCGCCGTCCACTACCGCGTACTTCGAGTGCGTGTTCGTGAATCCGGTTGTCGCCCATTCCACTTGCACGCCGCTCTTCGCCAGGTAAGACGCGGTTTCGTAGTTGTCGTCCACGCGCGGCTCGAGTATGACGCGCACGCGGACGCCCCGCGCCGCGGCGTCTGCCAGCGCCTTCTTGAAGTCCGGGTTCGAGAACTGGTAAACTTCCACGTCGATGCTTTGCCCCGCGCCGTTGAGCAGCGGCAGCAGCGCGTCGTCCGAGCCGGGCGAGAAAATCGCGCGAACCGAACCGTTAAGGCACGCGGGCTGCTGGCACAAAAGTAACGCGTAGGCGGCCAGCCCGCAAGCGAATGCCAAAACCGCCGCGAAAGCCAACCGCTTCGTTTCCCGCATCAAATCCCGCCGTTTACAGGCTCGTCATTTCCCTGTAAAATTCGAACCTTTCGTCGATTTGCCTTTCATCCAGCTTTCGCAGCCGGTCGAGCCCGTAGCCCTCGCACGCGAACGAGCCCATCACGCTGCCGAGCACGGCCGCGCGCTTCAAGCCCGCCCAGCTTATCTTCCCGTCGCGGGCCAGCGAGCCAACGAACCCGCCGGCGAACGAGTCGCCCGCGCCCGTGGGGTCCAGCACCTCTTCCAGCGGGAACGCCGGGAACGCGCAAACGCCGCCGCCGTGGAACACGAGGCAGCCGTGCTCGCCTTTTTTTATGACCACGGCTTCCGGCCCGAGCGAGTGTATCTTCTTTCCCGCCTTCACGAGGTTGGGGGTGCCGCAGAGCATGCGCGCCTCCACGTCGTTCAAGACGAAGCCGTCCGCCTCGGACAGGACGCGCAGCAGTGCAGCGCGATCGTTGGCGATGAAGTGCTCGATGGTGTCGATGAACGAGACTTTTTGCTTTCCAAACTGCCTCAAAAACTCAAGCTGGATTTTAGGGTTGTTGGTGCCCGCGTAAACCGTTTTCGCGTCCTTGTATTCGTCGGGCACCCTTGGCTCGAACGAGGCGAGCACGCCGAATTCGGTGGCGTTGGCGGTTCGCGCGTACAAGTCGTACGAGAACGACGAGTCGAAGTGGAACGTCTTGCCTTTGTTGCGCTGCACGCCCTTCAAGTCCACGCCTTTGGCTTCGAGTTCGCGCCAGTACTTTTCGGGAAAATCCTCGCCAACGACTGAGACCAAGCCGACCTTGTCGAAGAACGACGCGCAGTACGAGAAGTAGGAGGCGCTGCCGCCCAGCACGCGCTCGACCGTCTTGAAGGGCGTGCGCGTGGTGTCCAGCCCGATGCTTCCCGTCGCGGCTATCATCAGACCGCCTCGACCCGGGGCAAGTCCTTCTTCAGCGCCTCAAGCGCGTCAAGCCGCTTGTAAGTAAGCGGGTGCGTTCCCAGCAATTCCGAGAACTTCGCCCACGCGTTCGTCTTCTCCCACTCGATTGCGTGCGCGATTTCGCCTTTCTCGAGGTTGCCGCCCGCCGACGCGCTTTCCAGTTCGCGCCCGAGCTTTTCAGGATTGACGGAACCCGACTCGTTCGCGGCGCCAACCGGGTCCGCGATGTAAAACGCCTGCTTGGACTTGTATTCCTCGGTCGGCGCGCCGCGCGGGAAACCGTAAACTATCTTGGCGAGCGCGGTCTGCAGGCTTGAAGGGCTGCGCGTCGCCGCGGCGCTGAACGCGTCCGCGTAGTATTCGCGCGTCCTGCTCAAGTACATGACGAGTAGCCGCGAGATGAACTGGGCGATTAGCGCGCCGATGAAAACCGCGATGCCGCCCAACGCGCCGCCGCGCTCGTTGTTGTTGCGCCCCGCAAAAAGAACTATCAGGTAATAGGCGAGCAGGGGCACCATCGAGGCGAGCGTTATCACGGCTACGTCCCAGTGCTTCACGTGCCCGACTTCGTGCGCTACGACTGCTTTCACTTCCTCCCTGTTCAGCGCGTTCAGCAGGCCCGCGTGCACCGCTATGTTCGCGTCGTTGGGCGTCCTGCCGAATGCGAACGCGTTCGGCGTGCCGTCCATCACGAGGTACAGGCGCGGCGTCTTGATGCCCGCCTTTTTTGACAGCTCGGCCAGTTCCGCGTGCAGCCAGGCGTACTCGCCGTGCGGCAGTTCGCGCATGCGCGTGGTCCACCTGATTATCGACGGCGCGAAGTACCATTGCGCGAGCGTGAACACGACTACGAAGCCGACTATCATCGCCAGCGCGGAGCCCAGCTCCATCGCCGGGCCGTACTGCCACAAAATCAGTCCGAAGATGCCCGCGAGGAAGCCGAACAGCAGCGTCATGGTCAAAACCATCGCCAGCCGGAGTTTTGCAATGCCCATTAGTGACCCACCTTCAGGATACAGTTGTCGCGGCGAAATTAAATAACCCGCGTTTCACGCGAAAATGCCGCGAATGAACGCGAAGAGGCGCGTTATCAGCCCCCCGCCCTGCGTTTTCGGCTGCCCGCTTTCGACGAAGGACAGCGCGAATTCGTTGAGCTTCCTGCTCACTGCCGAGTCGGGTGCGTAATGAACCACGGGCAAGTGCGCAGCTATGCTGGCCGGAATCGAGTCGTCCTCGGGTAGGCGCACCAGCACGGGCACCTCGGTCATCGACTCTATCTCGCGGGCCGTGAGCTCGAAGGACGCGTCGGTGCAGCGATTGACTACGACTCCGTGAATCCGCTTCTTGCACGCCTTGCACAGGCTTATAACCTTTATCGCGCCGCTCACGCTCGGAACGTCGGGCGTGGTGATGACGACGAGTTCCTCGCTCGCGTTGATGATGTGAAGGACGTCTTCCGTGATGCCGGGCGGCGAGTCGATTATCGTGAATTCGTAAGCCTTGTTTGCCTCGGAGATGACCCTGTTGAAGTTCTTCAGCGACACGCCCCGCATGTATTTCAGCGATGCGGGAAGAATCCGCAGGCCGGTAGCCGGGTGTGCGATAATCGCGTCCTGAAACTGCTTGCGTTCATGCAGGATGTTCTGCAATCCAATATTAGTGTAGGGAATGCCGAGCTGGAGCCCGACGGAAGGGCTGTTGACGTCGGCGTCGACGACCACGCTCTTTCTGCCGTGCTTGGTGAAAACCGCCCCAAGGTTGACGGCGAGGACGCTTTTGCCTACCCCTCCCTTGCCTGACACTATACCTAGGCTCCTGCCTGCGGGCGATTGCGTCACGAAACGGTAAGGCGCCCTTGTTTAAAAAACCATTTGAGGCGGCGGGTCCCCTTTTAATATTAGTTAAATAAAACGCCTTTTCAAGTTTTTTAAATAAATATTTGGGGTTATGTTTATTTTTTAAACTTTATGAGTTTTTTGATTTGGTCGAGTTGGGGCAGCGCCGGGTTTCGCGGTTTAAAGCCGTCCAGCATCGCGCGGAAGATGGGCGTCTTGTCGAACTTGATGAGGCTTGCCGCCGAGAACGTGTCAATCCTCTTGTCCTCGAGTATTCCCGCGTACACGCGCCTCGCCTCCCTGATGAAGCATTCCATCTCCGCCTGGTTCCTGAAGCCGAAGAGCGCCACGTAGTTGTACTCGCTGCCTATGGGCTCGGCGAGCATGAGGAGGTTGGGCGACGCCTTGATTATCTCCTCGGCGGCATTCTTTTTTTCCCACGTCAGCTTCATCTGGAGGTCCTTGTCGGGAACGATTTTCGCGTAAACGATGGCGAAGGTGGTTATCCCCATGCTTTCGAAGTCCAGCTCGCAGGCGTAGCCGCGAATCACGCCTTCCTTCTCGAGTTTTTTCCTTATCTTCCCGACCGCCTGCGTGGAGATTTTTGTTTTCTTGGCATGGCCGTGTCCGACGCCCTGCAGTTGTCCAGCATCAGCTTCAGGATTTCCCTCTCGTTTTTCGTCAGTTCCATGCTCCGTCACTTCTTCCCGAGAACCCCTTCGCGCACCACCTTGAGGTAGCCGTCGCGTTCCTCGATAGTCAGGCTCCTGAACCTGTTTTCGAGTTGCCGCTGCTTCCTGGCTCCGGCATGCCTGCCTATGAGGACGGCGGCCGCGACCACCAACGCCGCCAACAGCACAAGCCACGCCCAGTCGAAGCCCTCGAAACCCGCGGGCGAATAAACTATGAAACCCGCCTCCTGCCTGACGCCGAAGTCCTCGGAGGCGACCACCAGCGTCATCACGTTGCTCCCTACCGCCTCCTGCGAGAAGGGCGTCACGTTGAACGAAACGCGCCTGATGCTCCTCGGCGCGAACGCCACGTCCAGGCTTTTCGGCTCGACCGAAAAGCCGTTCAACGGCGCCTCCAGGAAAAGCGACGCCTTCGCGCTCTCCAAGCCGCCGTAAAACAAGAGGGCGGTGACCTCGCCGGTTTTTCCAACGTAAAGCGGCGGAATCCTGAACTCGCGCACCTGCAGGAGCCCGCGCGCCTCTTCGGTGTTGAACGCCGCGGTCCTCACGACGCTCGCAGCGTACGGCGCGTAATCGTCGAGCATGCTGCTTATCGCGTACGCCACGGTGACGCGCTCGCCCGGCAGCAAGTCCTTGAATTCCCACGCCAGCTCCAGCGGGACGCGGTTCACGACCGCGCCGGCTTTTTCCGAGAACGTGACCTTGCTCGGGTCCCTCGCGGCGGCGAAAGGCACGCGGTCGAACAGCTGGATGCGCTCCACCTTCTTTTCGGACGGGTTGAAAATGGCTACGCGCA
>PFPF01000052.1:0-3580 GCA_002792915.1 Candidatus Micrarchaeota archaeon CG_4_10_14_0_2_um_filter_60_11
GCGCGCACGGACAAGCTTTCGCGCGTGGGAAAGCTGAAGCGGCTGGCGGAAGAGCTCGAGCTGCACGCGGGCTTCACGCCGCGCGAAATAGACTCGGACTTGAAGGACAAGCGGGACGTGCTCGCGTACCTGCAGGCTAACAAGCTGTCGGACGTGAACGGCTTCGGCCGCGTCGTGGCGTCTTATTACCGCGACAGCGGTCGCGTCATGGAAGCCGTGAAAAAGAAGAAGCCGCCCGCACAGCTGCTGGGTGGCTGACAAATGCTCACCCTGCCGTTCAGCATCGCGCCGCCCAAGCTCGTGATAACGGCGTCCCGCGGGTTCAAGAACGTGGGCGCGTTCATCGCATCTTTCTTCCCCGGGCTCAGGCAGGACCTCCTCTACGCGGAGTACGACGTGCACCCGCGCGACTATTCATCCATGGCGTTCGTCGCCTCGCTGGCAAACGCGGCAATCCTCGCCGTGTTCACGCTCGCAATCGGCATCGCCGCGCACATTCCCCTCGCCGCCGCTGCGCTGATGGTCGGCCTCCTCGTAGCCGGGGCGACCTTCGCTACCATAATGTTTTACCCGCAAATCATCGCCAAGCGCAGGGCGCGCGAGCTGGACGAGCAGCTCATCCCCGCCTTGCGCCAGCTGTTGATAGAGTCAAAGTCCGGCGTCCCCCTGTTCAACGCCATGGCCAGCGTTTCCACGGACTACGGCGAGGTTTCCGGAGAGTTCAAGAAGATGGTGCAGAAAATCAACGGCGGCACGCGCGATTTGGACGCGCTCGCCGAGGCTACCACCGCCAACCCATCCCTCTCGTTCCGCAAGGTGCTCTGGCAGATTTCCAACGCGTTGAAGGTCGGCTCGGACGTTTCCCGCGTGCTTGAGATAATGGTGCACGAGCTCACCGTCGAGCGAATCGAGCAAATCAAGCGGTACGGGCAGGAATTGGCGCCGTGGACCATGATTTACATGATGGCCGCGGTCATAGTCCCCAGCCTGGGCATAACGATGCTGATGGTCATCACGTCATTCATGAACATCACCCTGCCGAACTTCGTCTTGCCGCTGGTCGTGCTGGGCCTCATGGGGTTCCAGCTGTTCTTCATGAATTTCGTTTCAAGCAGGAGGCCGAAAATCTGACATGTTGGAGCGCTTCTACCAGCAACTTTCCTCCATTTTCCCGCGGACGCTCGTCCACCGCATCGAGCGCCTCATGCTACAGGGCGGCTTCGAGGAGCTCCAGCCGCGCCTGTTCATGGGCTTCGCGCTGTTCTTCTCGGTAGCGCTCGCGCTGCTCGCGTTCTTCCTCGTGCCGTTCATAACCGAAAACTCGGCGGCGCACGCGCTGGCGTTCCCGCTCACCTTCACCGTGGTGCTCGGCCTGTTTTACATATTCCTGCTGCTAGCCGCGGATTCGCGCGCCAAAAAAATCGAGGAAGTCCTGCCGGACATGCTGGAAATCATTTCCGCGAACATGCGCGCGGGCATGACGCTCGAGAACGCGATTTGGAGCGCCGCCCGCCCCGAATTCGGCCCGCTCCGCGACGAAATCAAGCGCGTGAGCGCCGACACTTTCAGCGGCTCGCCCATCCAGAACACGCTGACGCAAATGACCAAGCGCGTGCGCTCGGTCGTGCTGGAGCGCGCCGTCCGCCTAATAGTCGAGGGCATAAAGCTGGGGGGTGAGATGAGCCACCTGCTGGAGGAGGTCGCGGACGACATCCGCAGCAACTACCGGCTCCGCGAGCAGATTGCGACTTCGACGCTGATGTACGCGATGTTCATAGTTTTCGCCTCGACTATTGCGGCTCCGCTGCTGTTCGGCGTGAGCGTCTATTACTCGGAGATGAACGAGAAGGTGATGCAGCGCAGCGCCGCCGACAGCGGCGGCGGCAACGCGGACGTCGCGGCGCAGCAGGGAATGGGCACGTTTCCCGGAATGGGCGGGGGCGCGCGCGTTGCCAACGGCATCACTTCAAGCGACTTCTGGTGGTTCGCGGTCGCCTGCCTGGCGGCCACGAACTTTTTGGGCGCGCTGATATTGTCCACCATCCGCAGCGGGCACGCGTTGCGCGGCATCCAGTACGCGCCCCTCATGGCGCTGGTTGCCATACTCATATTCATAGCGGCCAACGCGGGCATCAAGGCGGCGTTCAGCGGCATAATGGCATAACCACCCCTCCCACCTATTGGTTTAAAAAGCCCCGTAAGGTAATTGGAACCAGAGTTTTAGTTAACCCGCAAAGGTGATGCAAAAAGATGAAGAAGGGACAAAGCGCGTTGGAGTATCTCGTGACCTACGGCTGGGCTATCCTTGCGATAGTCATCATCGCCGCCGTGTTATGGGGCTTCGGAATATTCGACCCGTCCAAGTGGACCGAGAATCGGGGCAGCGGCGGATTCTCCGCGATTACCATAGTCGACTACACCGTAGGTGCGGGCAACAGCGTGACCATGGTTGTCGGCAACAAGGTGGGCCGCACCATAATGCTGACGAGCTGCGAGACGCCGGTTAACTTGACGGTTACTGCTACCGACACGCAGTGCGTGCAAGTCGGTGTGCCGGCTGGTAACCAGCTAAACATAGTTTTGAATTATACCGACCTGACGTCTGGGCTCACCCACAGCGAAACGGGTTTCGTCAAGTACTCGGGTTAGGTTCTCCCCCCTTTCGGGCCTTTTTGGCCCCAAACCCTTTTTTTGATTTTTCCAACCCTCCACCGCGAGGCCTGCCCGCGCGGCGCGGGAAGCAGCGCCCGCAGCCTACCGCAATGCTTTTCTAATGCCGCGGAGTGACGCCTAGCGCCCAGAGGACTACAAAACTTGCCGAGGATACTGATAGCTTATTCGACCCGCAAGGGCGACTCGAAAAGGATAGCGGAAGCCGTGGCTGGCGGAGTAAAGCGCACGGGTGTGGAAACCGTGATTACGGAAGCGAGCGAAGAGCTGGACGGCAGCGCGTTCGACTTCGTTTTCGTTGGTTCGGAAGTGCACGGCGGCGCCTTCGGCGAGCCCGCCCGCCTTTTTTTGGACGAGAACAAGTGGGAAGGCAGGCAGTTGGCCGTGTTCGCGTGCCATTACGGCGACAAGGAGGCGCTCGGCCGGGTCGTTGAAGAGCTCTCGCGGCGCAAGGCGCGCGTGGTGAATTCGCTGAACGTGCAGGCGGGCAGCCCGTGGAACGTGGTGGGCGCGGGGAAAAAGCTGTCCGAAGAGGACTTGATTCGCGCGGCGGGGTTCGGCGAGCGGACGGTGAACAACGCGTTCAACTTCCGCGTGAAAAAGAGCTGCGAAAAGCGCCGCATCAGCGGTTACGTAAAGTGAAATAAGCGAAACTTGGCTGTTTTGCCGCGCGCCGCGTCAGTCTTTTTTCCTTACCGGCGGGAGCTTGATGTAGTAAACGTCCTTGTCCGACTTTATCACGAGCGGGTCGTTGCGCATGAGCGAAGCCACGTCCAGCTCGTAGCGCCCCGGCTCAAGGATGCGGAGGTTCTCGATCGCGTCCGCGTCCACCACCACGGGCTTGTCCTTCGCCAGGAAAGCCATCTCCTTCTCCAGCCAGCCCAAGTCGGGCTGCGCCTCTTTTTCGGCG
>PFPF01000052.1:3641-3728 GCA_002792915.1 Candidatus Micrarchaeota archaeon CG_4_10_14_0_2_um_filter_60_11
GAAGCTGGGGTGACCCCTTGTCGTAAACCTTCCCGCAGCGCACGCACTTGTTAGGCATTTTCTTCCACGCTCACTTGCCCGCGGCGA
>PFPF01000052.1:3856-6778 GCA_002792915.1 Candidatus Micrarchaeota archaeon CG_4_10_14_0_2_um_filter_60_11
AAGCCGACTATCTCGATTCCCGTGAACCCGCCGCCCTTGCCTATTTCGTGCATGACGCGGCTGAACAGTTCCCGCTCTTCCTCGCGCGTCAAGCCCTCTTCCAGCACTATGATTTTGTTGTGCTTGACCGCCTCGATTATCACCGCCAGCTTCCGCTCAGGGGCGAGCTTGTCAAGGGACTTGGAGGAAAGGAATTCGATTTCTACGCCCATTTCGTCACCGCGCGTGCCTCGCAATCTCCTCGTACAATTGCGTCATGTTCTCGCCCTTAAGCGCGGAAATGTTGACGACCGAGTGCTGGGGGAACGCCTCCTTGATGCGTTCGGGCTTCGCGGACTTCTTGTCAATCTTGTTCGCGACTATGATTACTGGAATTTTGCGCGCCTCCAGGTTCCCGAGAATCGTGATGTTGACCTGCGTGTAAGGGTCATCGCACGCGTCCATGACCACCATTGCGGCATCCACGTGCTCCAGCCACTTGATTGCCTCTATGACCCCCTTCGTCGCCTCCTTGGCGCGCTGTTGCGCCTTGTCAGCCTTCATGCCGTACTGGAGGAACTCGCGGTAGTCCACCTTCGTCGTGATTCCCGGCATGTCGAGGAGGTTAATCGTGATTTTCTTGCCGTTCACGTGCAGGATCACGCGCTCCTTCTTCTTGACTTCGCGCGTCTCGTGCGGAATCTCGGAAACCTCGCTCATCGGCTCGCCCGTCCAGTCCACGGAAATCCTGTTCGCAAGAGTGCTCTTGCCCGTGTTCACGTTCCCGTAAATCCCCAGGCTGAAAGTCTCGCGCCTGCCGAACAACCCGTTGAGCCAGCTGAAGAAACGCTTGAAAGGCATGAGTTGGTTAACCCCGAACAATTAATTAACTTAACGCACTGCCGCCGCTACCAGACGCCCGGAATGCTGCCGCCGCAAGAAGGGCACTTCCCGTTTTTCAGCAGGTTCTCAGCGAGCCGCAACCCCTGCCGCCGCACCACGGCCGCGCCGCACTCCGCGCAAACCGTGTTGTCCTCGCCGGAAGTGTTGCCAACATACGCGTATTTTACGCCCGCTTCTTTTGCTATTTCCCTTGCTTCCAAAAGCTTTGCTTCGGGCGTTGCCGCAACGTTTCCCGCCTCGTATTGCGGGAAGAAGCGGATGAAATGCAGCGGAATGTTTTCGTCAAGCTTCGCCACCCATTCGCTCAGCGCGCGGAGCTCTTCGGGCGAGTCGTTCCGCCCGGGCACGACCAGCGTAATCAGCTCGAGGTGCGCCTTGCCCGCGTGCACGCGCTTGATGCTTTCCAGCACGGGCTCCAGCCTGCCGCCGCAGTACTCGCGGTAAAACTTGTCCGAGAACGACTTCAAGTCGATGCGAATCGCGTCCAACAGCTTTTCCTTGGCTACGACTTTCCACATTTCCTCGGAGAAGAAGCCGTTCGAGACGAAAACGTGGTACTTTTCGGGAAACATTTTTTTCGTCGCCAAAATCGTGTCGCGCGCGTACTCGAAGAAAACCGTGGGCTCGGTGTAAGTGTACGCGATTCCGTCCGCGTTTTTGGAGGCAGCCGCGATTTCAACTGGTGACGTACTGGGGAAGCCGAACGCTTCGCGCGAGTCGCGGGGCGACTGGCTCATGAACCAATTGAGGCATCCTTTGCACCTGAAGTTGCAGCCCGGCGTGCCGAATGATAACGCAACCGTTCCGGGGTGGAAGTGGTAGAACGGCTTCTTTTCGATGGGGTCGAGCGAGAGCCCGGTGCTCTTGCCGTAGTTAAGCGAGTAAAGCGCGCCCTTCTCGTTCAACCGACAGGCGCAGAAGCCAAGCTTCCCGTCGGCTATTGCGCACCGGTGGGAGCACAAGTTGCACTTGACCGCGCCGCCCTTTAGCTTGCCGTAAAGCATCGCCTCGTGCATTAAGCGGGGTTAGGGAAGCGTTTTAAAAAGCCTTGGCGTAATACCGTTCGCGATGGACATTCCGTGCCCGCAGTGCGGCAACCCGAATTTGCAGGTGGACGAGGCTAACAGCGTGGTCTACTGCCAGAAGTGCGGCTTCGCGGTGAAGGTTGACCCGAAGACCGGCCAAGTCACTCCGCTCTCCCAAGGAGGCGGCAAGGCGCCGGGAGCGGCTCCGCCCGCGGTTTACCGCAAGAAGGAAATCTTCGGCATGGACGGGCTCACCTTCTTCATGCTCGGCACGGCAGTGGCCCTGCTACTGGCTTTCGTCGCGAACCTGGACTTGACGCTCCTAGCGGGAATCGAGGGCGTCCTTTTCCTGCTCTACTGGTTCAACAGGTAACGCCCGTAGCCAAGCCTTCAACAAAGTTAGCCGCCGCGCCGCAAGCGATAGCCCTGCAAAGCATTCCAAGCCGCGGTTTTGCCGAAGCAATCCCGCCAGAGCGGTGCGGCCGAATGCCCAAAGCTCCCTGACGCGGCGCAATTGCGGCTCAATCCTCCCTCTTTAAATACGGCATTCGGTTGACATTAATGTCGAGGCTTTGACATCGTTGTTCGACATCGTTGTCATGCCACGCCAAGGCGCAAAAAATGGCTTCGGACCCCGTCCAGCGGAAAATCATGGCAGCGCTGGCCGGCTCGCGCCCTTGCAACCGAGGAAACGCGCGATTTCGCCGTAAGTCGAAACGCGCCCTTTCGGTATGCGCTTGCAGGCCCGCCAGACGCGTTCCCTGAAGCTTTTCACCGCTTCACCGCCAGTTGCGCTTGAGCCATTCCTCAGCCTCGCGCGAGTGCGCGTAAAGCCATTCGTCCTTCTTGAAGCCTGCCGTGTGCACTGCGCGCCGCAAGCTTTTGCCCCTGCCGTACAACACGTCGTGCTTGGCGTGCAGCAGCTCGTGGAAAAGCACGTATTCCGCCACGAAGCGCGGCGCGCGGTCGAGCCCCTTGTTCAACACGATTTTGTGGAACGCGTCGTCAAACCAGC
>PFPF01000052.1:6882-7203 GCA_002792915.1 Candidatus Micrarchaeota archaeon CG_4_10_14_0_2_um_filter_60_11
CGTGGTTCTCGCCTTTTGCCTCGCCTTTCGAGTCGCGGCCGTGCGCGCCGCGCAGCGCGTTTGACAATTCAGCCGCGCCCTTGCAGGAAACGAATTCCTTGTAGGGCCTAATAAGTGCCGCGTCAACGCGCTTGTGGTACAAGCCCGAAAGCAAATGCAACGCCAGGCCTAGAAGCACGGGGCGCAGCGCGTCCTGGAAGCCGCGGCTAACGATTGCATTGATTTTGCCGTTCTTCAGTTCGGCGCGCGCCTTCAAGCCCGCGTAGTCCTTGTATTTCGCGTTGAGAAAAGGCGTTTCTCCGAGTAGGGCTGCCGCCGAGT
>PFPF01000002.1 GCA_002792915.1 Candidatus Micrarchaeota archaeon CG_4_10_14_0_2_um_filter_60_11
TCCATCACGCCGTTGGAAACGCTCGAAAAGCGAGGGTTCGCCAAACGCAATCCTGTTTCCTCCAAAACCTCGCGTTCCGCACACTGGATGAAACTCTCGCCGAACTCAAGGTGCCCGCCCGGAATCGTCCAAGTGCCGCTGCCGTGGCTGCCCAGGCGCTTGCCCACCAAAACAAGCCCGTTACGCAGCATTATCGCGCCCACGCCAACCTTCGGTCTTTCGCTCATCGGAACCACTCCCTCAAGCCCAGCAAGTCCCCGCCAGCCTCCACGAAGCGCACCAAAATCATGAGCGCGGAAGCCTGCGCGAGCGGAATGCCGAGCACCTCGTAAACCGCGAGCGCGCCCGCGCCCTCCTGCAAGCCGAGCCCCGCGATTGACAGGGGCACGAAGGACAGCACGGTTACGACCGAGTTGAGCACCGTGAAGAACACCAGCGCCTCGAGCGAAAAGCCCGACAGGCCGAGCGCGGCCGCGATGAAAAGCCACTCCGCGCCGCGAATCACCGCGCCCGCGAAGCTCGCGGCAACGCACTCCGCCATCAGCCGCCGCGGAATCGCGCGCGAGAACACTTCCGCATAAGCCTCCGAAAACTTTTCACCCAGCGCGGGAACGTACCAAAGCAGCTCCTCGACTATGCGGCGCTTTTGCGTCAACGCCCACAAGGCGAAAACGGAGAAAAGGAACAACAGGCCAGCCGCGAACCCGAACGCGACCGGGTCCGAGACCCGCGAGAAGAACAGCGCGAGCGCGCAAAACGCGAGCACGCCCCTGCTCAGGAAATCCGCGGCAAGCGCGGTGCCGAAAACCCGCGCGCCGAGCCTTGCCTTGACCCCGAACGCGCGCGCCTTCAACGCCACGAAAGCGTAACCCGAGCGGCCCGGCGTGTAGTCGCTCAACAGCATGCCTTGCATGTGAATCCAGAACATGCGCGAAACGGAAACCCGCCTGCCCCCGAAGCGGATTATCAGCCGCTTGAGGCGCCACGCGTTCAACAGCCCGAGGGCAAAGTAAAGGCAAAGCGCGGCGGCGACGAGCGCGGGATTGACAGCCGCGAGCGCGCCCCACAACGCGGCCAAATCCAGGTTTCCGAAAAACAAGCCGAGCAGCGCGAGGGCTACCACCGCGTTAATCGCGATTAGAACCCGCTTGTCCATTGCCTAACAAAGCAGTTCGAGGGTTATTAAATTTGCGAAAGAAGAAGAGTGGACTGGATGGGATTTGAACCCACAACCTCACGCTTGCGGAGCGTGCGATCTACCGTTGATCTACCAGCCCTTAAGGTATTAAGGTAAAATACGGCTGGGAAGGCATTAAAGGTTTTCGTACTCGTCCAACTCGCGGTGGCTGATGCTGCACCCCGCGCGCCGCAACGCGTGCAGCCCCGCCGAAAGCGCGTCGCCGTCAAGATAGCCGTAATCCTTGAAGAAGCCGAGCTCGGCCGCCAGCTTCAGCGTCTCGGTGGAGCGCAGCACCGTCGTCGCCTTGAAAGCGGAAAACTTCGCCAAAGCGGATTGGTTCAAAACAACTTTTTCGCCGTACTCCGCGGACATCGTGCGCGCCATTCCCCGCGGGTCCTCCAAAAGCAGGCGCGTGGTCTTCTCATCCACGAGAATCGCCTTCGCACCCGTCAGCGAAATGCACGCCAGGCATTCCGCCTCGCCCTCGTGGAGAATCGGCAACCCCCGCCCGCGCAAAAGGTAGGCGGCGTTGGCGGCTTGCATGATTTTCTGCGTCTCCTTCCGCAGCCCGCGCGGCTCCTCGACCGGAAGCACGCCGCGGCGGATGAGGTTCTTCAACCTGACGGAGGAGAAACGGTATTTTTCGATGCGCTCCGAGCGGGAAACGATTTCCCCCTCGACGGCGGACGTTATGGCGAAGCGCGCCTTCGAGTTGTTCTCCAAGAACTCCAGGGAGTCGAGGAGGCACGAGGCGCTCAGCGAGACGAGCGCGGACGAGTCGCAGATTATTTTCATTCTTCCAAGAGCCTCCGCGCGGAATCCAGCCGCCTGGCGAGCGGCACGCTCTCGTACTTTTCGGGCATCTTGGTCTCGCCCACGTAGGAAGCCAAATCCTGCTTCGACGCGCCGGTGAAAGCGCAAGCCGCGCCGAGCGAGGCGCCGTGCGCGTACATCTGCGCAGCCGCGCGAAGGCGGGCCTTTTCCACGATGCCCGAAACGAAGCGGCCCAAATCCATGCTCAGCGAGTCAATCGCGTTGAGCGCCTGCTGCACGCGGGCGCGCGCCTTTTCCTTCTCGCCCTTGGCCGCGTGCTCTTCAGCGCCCTGCAGCTTCTTGGAAACCAGGTCCGCCAGCGGCTTCCATGCGGGAGAATTGATGATGTGCGGCTTTTCCGCCAGCTTGGCGAGCGAATAGGCGAGAATCGACAAGTCGACGAGCGAGGAGTCCGCGCGCACGAAGGCTTCCCGCGCCGCGTTCCCGGCGTACCCCTTCAGGCCGGGAATGTCGCGCTTCTCGAAGAGCACGCGCAGCGCGCGCAAGTTTTCCGCGTTCACGCACGCATTAACGCCGCGCGGTATAAAAAAGCGCCTTCCTTGCGTTAGCGCAGCCGCCTGGAAACCCTCGCCATGCATGACGCGGCGGACACCAGCCTCCACTTAGCCTCTTCCGCGTTGCCGTCCGCGAGAAGGCGCGCGGCCTCGTCCAAGTGCTCTCCGGTTTCCGAAAACAAGGGCAGGAAGGGGTTCACGTAAACCGTGGAAACCGCCTGCCGCAGTTGCATTATGCGCTTGGCGGTGTTGGCGCACTGCGCTTGCGTGTCCCCGCCCGGCTTGAACGCAACGCTGGACAGGACCGCCTTCACGCCGCCGAGCGCGTGGGCGGCAACCGCCTTGATGCGGTCGCGCTCGCAAAGAAGCGCCAGCTTGTGGACCGCCACCAGGGGATGAATCCTTCCTATTTCCTCCGAACGCGACAGCAGGCGGTTGCGCGCCGCCACGAGGCGCGCGCAGGAAGCGCCGATGTTCTTTCGCCCCAAGCTGTCGATGCCGGGCGCGGCCTTGGAAACCTGTTCGCGCGCCTCTGCCTTGAAGCCGTTTATGGCGCGGCTCAAGTCCGTTGCCAGCGCCTCGAGTTCCGCGCGCGTTTCAGGCGGGACATCGCCGCGGACCCTGTCGAGGGCCATGTTGATTTCGGTCACCCGCTTTTCCAGTTCCTCGACGCTCTCCAGCTCGCCCCCGCCTTCGGGCGTTACGCCGTAGCGCTGGAGTATGTGGTCCTTTGAGCGGATGGCGGCGAACAGCCCGTCTTTAATCTCGTGGAATATGCGCCCGCCGCGCCTGTGGGGCGAATAAATGCTTCCGGAATCCGCATCCACCAACATCGGCGTGCCCTGCAGCTTGATTCCGCGAATAATCCTGCTGGTTCCCTGCTTGAGGGGCAGGGTCATCTCCACTATTGTGGGCTGCTCGAATTCGGCCATGAAAGGCTTTTCGGCCAAGCGGAATAAAACCCCAGCGGAAGCACCGGCAGGCACGGGCTGGAACCTTGTTTTTAAAGCGGCTTGGGTGGTGAGTGATGCTTTCAGCGCCCCCATAAGGCGCAGGGAAGGTCGGGGCGGGACGCCGCGAAAGCAAACCGCTTCGCAACCCGCCCCCTCCTCTGCCCGAAAGCGACAAGGTGAAAAAATGATGAAGATTGACGTTACGAAAATGTCTTATGAAGCCGTCGAGAAGGCGTTCGCCTCTGCGCCCGCGCGCCTGCTCGGAATAGTCTGCGTGGGCGACCGCGTCATCCTCGAGTGCGCGCCGCTTGCCTGACCGCGCACGGACCGCGCCGCCTCTTAGCCTTGGACGGGAAAGCGTTTTTAATGGCGCGCGTTTTGATTTAAAACGCATTCCCACAGAGGCGGCTAACGGTCACAATGTTCATTGACAGGATAACGCTGAAGAACTTCAAGTCGTTCAAGGACGCGGCCATCAAGCTGACGCCCGGCACGTGCTCCATCATCGGCCCCAACGGCTCGGGCAAGAGCAACATTACGGACGCGCTGCTGTTCGCGTTCGGTGACACGCACCTGCGCCGGATGCGCGCCCGCAAGACGGGCGACCTGATTTTCGTGGGCGCCAACGTTGCCGAGGCGACGGTGGAGTTCGACGACAACGGGAAAAAGAAGTCCATAACGCGCAAGATCCGCGCGGACGGCAAGCTCAAGTATTTGATGGACGGCAAGCGCGTGAACAAGTACGTAATCGAAGAGTTCCTCGCCAAGAACAGCCTGTCCGTCAACAACTTCATCCTGCAGGGCGAAGTCCAGCGCATCGTGGAAATGGCGGGCAAGGAACGCCGCATGCTCATCGACTTCATAGCCAACGTGAGCGAGTACGAGGAAAAGAAGAAGGAGGCGTTCGCCGAGCTGGGCAAGGTCGACGTAAAAATCGCGGAATCCGGCATAATCTTCAAGGAAAAAGAGGGCCAGCTGCGCGAGCTCAAGGGCGAAAAGGAGAACGCGGAAAAGTGGCGGGACGCGGACGTTGCCCTGCGGCGCGTCAAGGCAACGCTGGCAAGCGTTCAGCACGCGGAGCTGGACGCGGAACACTCGGCCCTTCTCGCGAAGCTGAACAAGGCGGACTCCGAGGCAAGCCGCATCGCGTCGGAAATAGCCGCGCTCGCGAACCGCATCGACGGGCGCGCCTCCGAAAAGGCGGGCTTGGACAGGGAAATCGCGGGCCGTTACGGCACTAGCGAGGGCGGCATCCAGCGCGAGATTGACGCGTTGAACACAGCCGTTGAAAACGGCAAGAAGGCAATCGCGGAGAGAAAGGAACAAATCGCGCGGCTGGAAGGCCGCGAAAAGGAAGAAAAGGGCAACCTGAACCGCGCCGAGGACGAGTTGAAGGCCGCGGAACGCGCGCTGAACGAGCTGCACGACGAGGCAAAGTCGCTTGAAAAGCTGGCGACGGAAGCCCGCCGAGAGCTGGACGCGTTCCGCGAGAGGGAGAAAAGCTTCTCGGAAGGGTTCCAGGACGCGCGCCGCCGCATGACGCAAACCGAAGAGGGGATGCAGAAAGTAAAGGACGCGCTCAACGCGCTGCAAGGGGAAGTCGCGGGATTGGACGCGGCAGCCAAAATCAAGGAGGACGAGCTGGAACGCATGAGGCGCGGCACGCCTGCCGAGGATTACGCCGCGAGGCGCGCGGAAAAAGAGCGCGAGCAAAAGGATTTCAAAAAAGAACTGGGCGAAAAGAACCGGTCGCACGACTCGCTGACCGAAGAGGAGCGCAAGCTGAACGAGCGGCTTCGCGCGGTCGAAGGCGGGCTATTGGACGCGCGCGCGAGCATGGGCGAGCACGAGGCGCGCCTGCGCGCGGCGGGAGAAAACGCGGGCGCCGAGGCGCGGACGGCAGCCAAGCTAAAGGAGGAAGTGAAAGGCGTTTACGGCACGCTGCAGGAGCTGGTTTCCTACGACGCGAAATACTCGCTGCCCATAAGCGTCGCGCTGGGCCCGCGGCTCGGCTTCGTCGTGGTCGATTCCGTGAAGACCGCGGGCAAAGCCGTGGAATACTTGAAGAAAGCCAAGGCCGGACGGCTTTCGTTCATCCCGCTGGACAAGATTGACGCACGCAAGCCGAACGAAACCGAACGCGAGGCCGCGAAGGCGCCGGGCGCGGCGTCGTTCGTAATCGAACTGCTGGACTACGACCCGAAGATAACGCGCGCCGCGGAGTACGCGTGCGGCGGAACCTTGCTGATGAGGGATTACGCCTCGGCCGAGCCGCTCGTGCGGAAAACGCGCATGGTCACGATGGGCGGCGAGCTAATCGAGGCGAGCGGCCTGGTGACGGGCGGCCACACGCGCGAGCGGCTGAACGTTTTCGCGGAGCAGGCGGCGTTCGAAAAGTGGTCGAAGGCGGCTGAAGGGCTCAACGCCGAACGGCAGTCGATTACCGCGCGCCTCGAAAAAATACGCGAAGAGCTGGGCGAATCGAGGCGCGAGAAGGCGCGCGCCGAACTCAACCTCAAAGCGGTCGGGCTGGAGCTGGAATCCGTGGACAAGAGCGAACGCGAGTGGGCGGAACGCAACGCGGACGCAAAGAACGCCATAAAGAAGCTCAAGCAGGGGATACAGGATGCAACGGAAAAGGCCGCCAAGCGGGACGAGGACAAGCGCGCGCTCATCAAGCGCCTCTCCGAGCTGAACATAGAATATTTGGACTGCAAGCAGAAGGTCGACGTCGAGACCGAGAGTAGGATGGGCAGCGTGGTGCGCGAGAAGGAATTCAAGCACAACAACCTGAACACCGAGCTGGCGGCGGCCACGGCCAAGCTCGAGGCGCAGGGCAGCAAGAAGTCTTACGCCGAGCGCGCGCTCGCGGACGCCAGAAGGCGGCTGGACGCGGTGCTTGCCGAAATGAAGGAATGCCGCGCGGCGATAAACGCGGCTGACGCGGAAATATCCCGCGCCAAAGCCGAGCTGCCCGAAAAGCTGCACAAGCAAAAAGAGTTCACCAACTTGTTCACTGAAATGATAGGGAAGCGCGAGCGCGTGGAAAAGGAGCTGCGCCGCCTGTCGGACGACAAGGGCAAGCTGGAATTCGAGAAGGAGCGCGTGGCGCGCGGCAAGCAGCTGGAGGAAGTCGAGCGCGCCCG
>PFPF01000040.1 GCA_002792915.1 Candidatus Micrarchaeota archaeon CG_4_10_14_0_2_um_filter_60_11
TGGCCGCCGCTCCAGTTCGCGCGCACCGCGCGCTCGGACGCGGATATTTCCAGGGAGTAGTCCTGCGTGCCGTCAAGCTTCATCGGCAGCGTGAACGAGTGCTCGTAGCCTTCGCCCACCGACGAAGCCGAGTTCACTTCCAGCGACACGAGTTCGCACGCGCGCCAGCCGGCGGCGGAAACCGCCGCTCGGTTAAGCTCCATCGAGCGCTGGTAGGAAACCAGTGAGAAGAACACGAGCATTATCAGCAGCACGCCGAGGAGGGAAAGGAATTCGAGCGAGGTTTGCGCGCGCACCGCGGTCAACCCTCCGTAATGCTCACGAAGGAGTCAGTGTAGTTTCGCTCGGCCTTGACTATCACGGTTCTCGGCCCGCCGAAACTGGGAAATGAGTCGAGGGAGCCCGTGACGTTGGCAACGGTAGCCGCGTAAACTTCCGACGCGCCCCACGGCTCATCCACCAAAAGCGCGACTTGCTTGCCGGCTATGCTCGCGGACAGCACGCCGTCGGGCACGTTCACCTCGACGGCGAACTGCGCGGGCGGGCCCTCGGCGTAAACCAGGTCCGCCGCGTCCCTGATGCGGTCGACCGCCTGCTGGGCGTAGCCCAGCCGCAGCTGGCCGTCCACGCCCGTGCGCTGGCCGTCCACGTAAAGCCAGACCGGAACCAGCACCGCCAGGCTCAACGCCACGATTGCAAGGTATTCAACCGCAGCCTGCCCCCTTTTCGTCAAAGCCACGCGAGCATTAACCGAACGGCAATTAAAAGCGCTTCCCCGCCAACGCAGGGGCAATGGCGGAAAGCGGAAGCGGCGCGGGCGGGGGCGAACGGAACGCGCCGGCACGGAAAAAGCGGGCCAAATCGTCCCGCAAACCGAAAACGCGTCGTCCAATGGCGTTTAAATAACGGGCGAGTAATGCTTGAGGCGACCCGTACGGGCGCTGTAGTGGAGGTTGGAAGAATGGCTAAAACCAAGAACGCAACTGAAAACAGCAACTTGTACGGCGCGCTGTCGTACCTGCTGGGGCTGATTACGGGCGTGGTAATGCTCGTGGTGGCGCCGAAGGACAAGTTCGTCAAGTTCCACGCGATGCAGTCGATACTGCTGAGCCTGGTGGTCTTCGTGCTCCAACTGGTGTTGGGCGTGATAATGGCCATGGTCACCCTCGCGACGATGGGCATGGGCGCGCTCATCTTGGCGCCGCTGATGATGCTGGTCTACCTAGTCATAATCGTGCTCGTGCTGTTCCTCATGTACAAGGCGTACAACGGCGAGAAGTACATGCTCCCCGTCATCGGCAAGTACGCCGCGGACTTGGCGGACAAGAACTAGGCGGAAACCAAAGGGGGTTTTCCCCCTCCCCAAATTTTTTTATTCTAATTTTTTATTCTGTTTTTCGTTTTATTTTTTCGCGAGCGTCGCCTTGAGCAGCGCGTCGAACAGCGGCTCGGGCGCCTCGAGGCGCGAGTCGAACTCGGGATGGAACTGCGACGCCAAAAAGAACTGGTGGCTCGGCAGCTCCATGAGCTTCATTATCTCGCGCTCCGGGTCGCGGCCCGAAAAACAAATGCCCGCCTTCTCCAGCGCGGGAACGAGTTCCGGGTTCACCTCGTAACGGTGCCTGAACCGCTTGGTTATCTTGTCCGCCCCATAGGCGGCGTGCGCCTTCGTGCCGCGGCTGACCGCGACTTCATAAGCGCCCAGCCGGAGCGTGCCGCCCAAATTAGTCAGGCTCTCCTTCTCGGGCAAAATGCAGATGACCGGATGCTTGGTCTCCGGGTTTATTTCCGCGGAATTCGCGTCCTTCCAGCCGAGCATTGAACGCGCGTACTCGACCACCGCGAGCTGCATGCCGTAACACAAGCCGAGGTAGGGCACATTGTTCTCGCGCGCGTGCCTTATCGCCGCCAGTATGCCCTCCACGCCGCGGCTGCCGAAGCCGCCGGGAACCACGAACGCGTCGAAAGCCTTCAAGTCGACTTTGCCTTTCTCGATTTCCTCGGAATTCACGAGCACCGCTTCAAGGCAAACGCCGTTCTTTGCCGCCGCGTGCTTCAGCGCCTCGAAAACGCTCGCGTAAGTGTCCTTCATGGAAGCGTATTTCCCGATTACCGCGACGCGCTTGTTTACCTTGCACGAATTCATCTTCTCGACTAGCTTGCGCCACTCCGCCAAGTCCGGCTCGCCCAGCTTTAAACCCATTTTGCCCGCCACGGCTTCGGCCACTCCCTGCTTTTCCAGCAGGAGCGGCAACTCGTAAACGCTCCCCAGGTCCGGCGAACAGAACACGTATTCCGGCGGCACGTTGCAGAAAAGCGAGATTTTCTCCTTGGAATCGCGGCCTATGGGCTTCGCCGAGCGCGCCACCAGGAAGTCGGGCGAAATCCCCCTTGCCAGCAGCGCCTTCACCGAGTGCTGGAGCGGCTTCGTCTTCTCCTCGCCCGTAGTCACCGTGGGCACCAGCGCCACGTGCACGAACACGGCGTCCCCGCGCTCGTGCTCGAACTTCATCTGGCGCACCGCCTCGAGGACGACTTCGCTCTCGATGTCGCCCACCGTGCCGCCGATTTCGACAATCAGCAGGTCGCACTTGGTCACATCCGCCGCACGCTTGACGCGGCGCTTTACCTCGTTCGTAACGTGCGGAATGACCTGCATCGTCTTTCCGAGGAACTCCCCGCGCCGCTCCTTCTCTATGACCGTCTTGTACGCCGAACCCATCATCAAATTCTGCTCGCGGACCGCGAAAACGTTCAGAAACCTTTCATAGTTGCCCAGGTCCAAATCACACTCGAAGCCGTCGCGCGTCACGAAGACCTCGCCGTGCTCGAACGGGTTGAGCGTGCCCGCGTCGCAGTTGAGGTACGGGTCGATTTTCATCTGCGCCACGTTCACGCCGCGCGACTTCAGGAGGCGCGCGAGCGAGGAGGCGAAGATTCCCTTGCCAAGCGAGGACAAAACTCCGCCAGTGACAAACAGGAATTTAGGCATACGGAAAAATACCAGCGCGCCAAAATTAATTAACCTTCGCCCACGGCAAAGCGGTTTAGTGATTAAGCACTCTTTTTTCGCGAAGGTAAACGATTAAACTCTGCGTCCTGATCTCAACGCCTTTGATTTCCCTTAGTAACCCGAGCCGGCGTGAAACTAGCCCTTCAATCGCCGCCTTCTGCTCCTGCGACAATCCGGACGTTTCCAGTTCACTCAGCACCCTTTCGTGCTGCGTTATGTGCGGAATCAAAAACTTGTCGAGAGGCGAGGAAAACGGCGCGTTACTAAACGTCCGTCCGTGCATGTTGTGTATGTTGTCTTCAAGGTAAGCGACCAAATCCTTGTGAAGGTCCAGTTTGGCCAGTTTGTCAAGTGAAGACATAACGCCGAGATGCTGGCTTGCAATACCCAGCTTCTTAAACGTGGAGAGACTGCCGAGAGCCTCGCCCTCCGCGCGCTCAAGCCGCGC
The DNA here is from genome assembly GCA_002792915.1 of Candidatus Micrarchaeota archaeon CG_4_10_14_0_2_um_filter_60_11. Lineage (GTDB taxonomy): Archaea > Micrarchaeota > Micrarchaeia > Norongarragalinales > Norongarragalinaceae > UBA93. Next base: position 3,462 of record PFPF01000040.1, read on the forward strand.
AGCCTGCGCAAGACCCGACCTATATCCGCCCATGCAAAAATATCGCTGCAGCGGTTTAAAAGGCTAATTAACGAAACCGAAACCAAACGCGACTCAAACGAACGCAATGCTCGCGTAGTCAACGACGGCGGAATAGTCCCCGCTCGCGTCGCCGGAATTCGTGAAGCCGAGCAGCCTGCCCCGCTTCGCGCCCTTGAGCTTCGCCCAATGCAGCGCGCACGCAATCGGCGCGTAACCGCACGCGGTCGCGCGCTCTTCCCGCAGCCTTGCATAAAAATCTTCCGCGTCCATTTTCAGGAGCGCGCCGATGACCGCCATGTCTTTTTCCTTTGCCTGCGCCGCGGGCTCGTAGTGCGTGAAGTCGCTCGAAGCGATTATGGAGATATCCGCCGTGATTTTCGCCAGCGCCTCGGCAACGCGCAGCGCAGCCGGAAGCGATTGGTCCAAAAAAGTGATTGGAACGAAATTTACGCCGCCGTGCAGGAACTGCAAAAACGGCAACTGGACTTCGATGGAATGCTCCTCCGCGTGCGCACTCTCGTCCACTTTCGCGACTTTTGCCTTGACCAGCTCGCCGACCAAATCGGAATCAACCTTGCAAACGCCCAGCGGGGTTTCCCAATCTTCCGCGCTGGTCGAGACCGCGGAACCGCGCCCGGTGTGGTTGGGCGACAATATTACGAAAGTGTCCGCATTTTCGAGCGCGAGGAAGGAACGCATCGCCGTAGCGCCGGAGTAAACCCAGCCCGCGTGCGGCGCAACGATTGAGCGGCTCTTTACGGCAGGCTTGCCCGCGGATTTCTTGAAGGCTGAAAGCATTCGCTCGCACTCGCTTTTTTCCGCGGGGTAAAACGCCCCCGCGACCGCGGGATTCCTCACGGTAACGGGCAGGAAAAACTAAAATAAAAAGAAGGGTTTGCGGCCTATGCCTCGAACTCTTCGGGCTTTTGCGTGAACTGGTCGTCCGACGCGATTTTCCCGGTTACCTTCAGGTACTCGCGGCTGAACAGCCAGAAGAGCAATGCGAGTGCCTTGCGCCCCTTGTTGTTCGTGGGCACCACCAAGTCGACAAAGCGCGGCGAGTTGTTCGTGTCGCACAGCGCGATGACCGGCAAATTCAACTGGAACGCCTCCAGGACCGCCTGGCGGTCCACGCCCGGGTCAACCACGAACACGAGCTTGGGCTCGCAGAAGTCCTCGCGTAGAGGATTGGTAAAGCGGCCCGGAGTGAAGCGGCCGACGAGCGGCTGGAAACCCGTCAGCTCGCAGAACTTCAATATGGGCTCCTTGGCGTTCGCCTTGCTGCCCACGATGAAAACCGTCTTCGGGTCGTAACGCGAAAGCAGCTTGACCGTTGCGAGCACGCGCTCGTCAAGCTTCTTCAAGTCGATAACGTGCAACCCGTCCTCGCGCGTGCGGTAAATGTAGTCCTTCATTCCGCCGCTCTTCATGCGCGTGCCTATGTGCACGCCCGCGCTCAAGTACGCCTCTTGCTCTATCAACATCGCGTTTTCCCCGCCGTATCGCCCCACGCTGGTAGGCTGTTGTTAGTCTGCGGCAAAAGTGCGCCGCAGCCGCTAACAATCCTGCCGCCGCCGTATTTAAGCGTAACTAATAAAACCACGGGCTGCGAACGACTGCTATATGCCCGTCGACATGGACCTAGAAACGGCCGAAGAGGAGAAGAAAGCAGAAGAGGCGCTAGGCGAAGCCAGGCAAATAGACTTGCAGGCAAAGCCAGACCTGCCTTTCGAAAAAGTCGTGGAAGCCGCGCTCTTCCTCGCCAACCGCGAGGTGTCGTTCAAGGAGCTTTCGGAAATCACGGGCAGGCAGCCGCGCTTCGTGAAGGAGGCAATCGAAAAAATCCGCGTCGAATACGAGGAACGCGGCGCGCCCGTCGAAGTCACAATCAAGGAGGATGGCGCGGCGATGCAGGTGCGCCCGTCCTACTTGACCGCGGTTGGCGGACTCAGCAAGCGCAGCGACTTGTCGCGCAAATCCACGCGCATGCTCGCGCTCATCGCCAAGAAGGGCAAGATGCTGCAAAAAGAGCTGCAAAGCTATTTTCGCGGCGAAATTTACGAGTACATAACCGAGCTCCGCGAAGCCGGCTACATAGAGTCGACGCGGCAGGGCAACACGCGCCTGTTGCGGCCCACCCGCAAATTCTACCGGGAATTCCAAATGTCGCCAGTCAATCCGAGCCAATAGAGTCAAGCACTCGGCGGATTTCGTTCGCACGCTTGGCGCCGATTCCCTCGACTTCCTGCAATTCTTCGGCCGAAGCGTCCATTATGGCGCGCACGCTCTCGAAGTGCGCGAGCAGGGCCTGCGCGACCTTGGGTCCGATTAAAGGCAGCGACTCGACGATGAAGCGCTGCTGTTCGGAAAGTGTTAAACCTTTACTGCCGAAGCGCACGCGCGCCTCACGGTCCGGCAAAAGCTGTTCGCGTTCGCCCAACGCGTACAAAAAGTCCGCCAGCTCATCGTCCGTGTCGAAGAAGAACATCGGGATTTTGTAGTCCACCGCGAGCGAGATGAACGCGCCGCGCAGCGCCTTGGGCTGGACGCGCTGGAAGCGGTCGCCAACGAGCGCAATCATGGGCGCCTCGAAGTTCTCGCGCAAATCCTGCGCCTGCTTGAACAGGCGGCCGTCAATCATGCTGGACTCGAAGTCTTCCGCCGTCTTGCGCTCGACGCACACGCGGCTGCTGAGCACGTAATCGCCCACGGGCAGCCGAACGGGCTTCAAGACCGCTCCCTTGGCAAACAGCGCCTTCGCGACTCCACTCTTGAGCTCGCGGTCGTCGACGAACACCTGGACTTCCTTGGATTCTTCAAAAATTATTTCCGTCATGGCGCGCCACCCAGCGTT
>PFPF01000024.1 GCA_002792915.1 Candidatus Micrarchaeota archaeon CG_4_10_14_0_2_um_filter_60_11
TTGAGGTATGCTTACGCGAACGCCCGCGTCAAGGGCATGAAGAGCAAGCTGCTGCCCGCCGCCAAGGTGCGGGAACTGCTCGCCGTGGACAGCGTGGACTCGGTCATAGGCCTGCTCGAGGACTCGGCGTACAAGCGCGAGTTCGTGGAATGCTCCACGCGCTACAGGGGCATCGAGCTCGTCGGAAAGGCGCTGGCGCTCAACATGGCGCGCACGCTCGCGACCGTGAACCGCATACTGCCGGAGCACGCGCAGGACGCGTTCCGCACGCTCGCGGGCCTGTGGGTGCTCGAGGACTTGGGCAAGGTGCTTTCCAAGAAGGCAGCAGGTGAAGCGGTTGATGAAACGGAGCTGTCGCTGGTGGACGACAAGTATGCGCCGTTGCTGCTCAAGCTGGCCAAGGCGCGCGACTTGCGCGAGTGCGCTAAGCTGCTGCAGAACCAAGAATTCGCGGACGACGAGGCGCTGGCAAAACTGGCGGAGGGCGACCCGCGGATGGTGCTGGCGGGCGCGGACGGGTATTACTGGAAGCGGACGGTTTCGAACACGCTGGCTTCGGGAGACGCGCAACTGCTGCGAATCAACAGGGCGCGCGTTGACGCGAAGAACGCGCTCATCATCCTGCGCCTCAAGCGCGACGGAATTCCGGCCGACGAAATCAGGAAGCGCCTGCTGCCGTCGTTCGTGGGCAGCCGCTACAACGCGATAATCGAGGCTGGCGACTTGAACGCGTCGATAGACTTGGCGGCGAAGATGCTGGGCGTCCCCGAAAGCGCGGCTGCGGCGGCAAAGCAGGGGCGCCTGTCGGCGCTTGAAGTGGCGATCGAACGCGGGCTGGTAGAGCGCGTGCTGCGCGAGTCGCGGCTGAGCGTGCTGGGCATGGGCGCGATAACCGGCTTCCTGTACCTGAAGTGGACGGAAATCGGGAACATTCGCAAGATTGCGTATGCGACGCATTACGGCTTGAAGGAAGAATTGGGAGACACGGTTTTCACGGTGAAGGCAAGTTGAGCAAAATCGCGGTCATAGGGGACGGGGAGACCACGCTGGGCTTCGGCCTGGCGGGCGTGCGGCTTTGCGTGAGCTGCGACGAAACGAACGCGAACGAAAAAGTGCGGGAGCTGCTCGCCAACGACGAAGTCGGCCTCGTGATAATGTCGCAGGACGCGTTGAAGTGGCTGTCGCACAAGGTGCGCAAGCAGGTAGATGCTTCTGTGAAGCCCGTCGTGATTACGATTCCCGGAAGGACGGCGCGCGAGTCCGCCGGTTCCGCCCAGCTGGGCAGGATGATAAAGCGCGCGATAGGAGTCGACTTGACTAAAGGGTGAATTGTATGGGCAAAATTGCGAAAGTCAGCGGACCTTTGATTGTTGCGGACGAAATGCGGGGCTCGCAAATCAACGAAGTCGTCAAAGTCGGCGACGCGGGCCTGCTCGGAGAAATAATCGCGCTAAAGGGCGACACGGCGAGCATACAGGTCTACGAGGACACCTCGGGGCTCAAGCCCGACGATGCGGTAAAGCTGTCGGGCGCGCCGCTGCAAGTCGAGCTGGGGCCCGGATTGCTGGGCACCGTGTTCGACGGCATCCAGCGCCCGCTCAACGCGGTCAAGGCCGCGAGCGGCGCGTTCATAAAGCGCGGAATCGAGGTGCCTTCGCTGGACCGCAAGAAAAAATGGGACTTCAAGCCCGCCGTGAAAAAGGGCGATGTTGTCGAGGGCGGCGACGTGCTCGGCACGGTGCAGGAATACAACATAACCCACCGCGTGCTCGTGCCTCCCAAGATGGCCAAGGGCAAGGTCGAGTCAATCGAGTCCGGCGCGTTTACCGTTGACGACGACATCGCGGTAATAGGCGGCGTCAAGGTGCAAATGATGCAGAAGTGGAGCGTGCGCGTCGCGCGGCCTTACAAGGAAAAGAAGCCGTTCACCCTGCCGCTCGTCACGGGCAAGCGCATCATCGACACTTTCTTCCCCGTAGCCAAGGGCGGCACTTCCGCAATTCCGGGCCCGTTCGGCTCGGGCAAGACGGTCAACCAGCAGGACCTGGCGAAGTACGCCGACGCGGAAATAATCGTTTACATCGGCTGCGGCGAACGCGGCAACGAGATGACCGAAGTTCTCGCGGAGTTCCCGCACCTCATCGACCCGTCCACGGGCAAGCCGCTCATGGAGCGAACCGTGCTGATTGCGAATACTTCCAACATGCCCGTGGCCGCGCGCGAGGCGAGCATTTACACAGGAATAACCATCGCGGAGTACTTCCGCGACATGGGTTACTCGGTCGCGCTGATGGCGGACTCCACGAGCAGGTGGGCGGAAGCGTTGCGCGAGATTTCGGGGCGCCTGGAGGAAATGCCCGGCGAGGAAGGCTATCCCGCCTATCTGGGACGCAAGCTCGCGGAATTCTACGAGCGCGGCGGACGCATCGCCTGCCTGGGCTCGCAGGAGCGCGAGGGCGCAATCACAGTCGTCGGCGCGGTCTCTCCGCCAGGCGGCGACATTTCGGAACCAGTCTCGCAGGGCACGCTGCGCATCACGAAAGTGTTCTGGTGCCTTGACTCGTCGCTGTCGAGGCGCAGGCACTATCCCGCAATCAATTGGCTGAAATCCTACTCGCTTTACCACGACGACCTCGAGGACTGGTTCGAGAAGAACGTGTCCGCGGACTTCCCGCAACAGCGCAAGAAGGCGATGGAGCTCCTGCAAAAGGAGGAAGAACTCCAGAACATCGTGCAACTCATCGGCCCGGACGCGCTGCCCGAAAAGGAGCGCCTGATTCTGGAGGCGGCGAAGATGATTCGCGAGGACTTCCTCCAGCAGAACTCGTTCGAGGAAACCGACTGCTACACCACGCCCAAAAAGCAGTACCTGATGCTCAAGGCAATACTGCACTATTACGACAAGGCGATTTCCGCGCTCGCCGCGGACGTGCCCTTCGAGAGCATCGTGAACGCGAAGGAAAAAGAGCAAATCTCGCAGCTCAAGCGCGTGCCCGAGAAGGAAATCGAAGCCAAAGTCAACGGGATAATCAAGTCCCTGGACGCGGCGCTGTCAAGGTGATTTTGGATGATAAAGGAATACCAAACTGTTCGCGAAGTCTTCGGCCCCCTGGTTTTCGTAGAGGGAGTGGACGGCGCGGCTTACAACGAAATCGTGAACATCACGCTGCCCGACGGCGAAAAGAAAATGGGCCAAGTGCTCGAAACGCGCAAGGGCTTGGCGGTCATCCAAGTATTCGGCACGACCACCGGGCTGGACACCAAGAAGACGCGCGTGCGCTTCACCGGGGAAATGCTTCGCCTGCCCGTAAGCGACGAGATGCTCGGCCGCGTGTTCAACGGCACGGGCCAGCCGATTGACAACGGCCCGCCCATCGTTTCCAGCGAGAAGCTGGAAATCATCGGCGCGGCAATCAACCCGGTCGCCCGCGCGCAGCCCCGCGACTTCATCCAGACGGGCATATCCACGATTGACGCCACGAACACGCTCGTGCGCGGGCAGAAGCTCCCGATTTTCTCGACGGCTGGGCTCCCGCACAACGAAATGGCAGTGCAAATCGCGAGGCAGGCGGCCGTGCGCGGAAGCGGCGAGGAATTCGTCGTCGTTTTTGCCGCGATGGGCATCACGCACGCGGAAGCCAACTTCTTCATGCGCAACCTGGAGGAAACTGGTGCGTTACAACGTTCCGTCATGTTCCTGAACCTGGCGAACGACCCTAGCATCGAACGGCTCGTGACGCCGAAGCTCGCGCTCACCGCGGCGGAATACCTGGCGTTCGAAAAGGGAATGCAGGTGCTCGTCATCCTCACGGACATGACAAACTACTGCGACTCGCTGCGCGAAATTTCCGCCGCGAGGCAGGAAGTCCCGGGGCGCCGCGGGTTCCCCGGCTACATGTACACCGACCTCGCGAGCATTTACGAGCGCGCGGGCGTAATCCAAGGCCGCAAGGGCACGGTCACCCAATTCCCCATCCTGACCATGCCCGAGGAGGACATAACGCACCCGATTCCCGACTTGACGGGCTACATCACCGAGGGGCAAATCGTGCTCAGCCGCGAGCTGCACCGCAAGAACATTTACCCGTGCGTCGACGTGCTGCCTTCGCTCTCCCGCCTAATGCAACTGGGAATCGGCGACAAGCGCACGCGCGACGACCACTCCGGCGTCGCCTCGCAACTTTACGCGGGCTACGCGGAAGGCCGCGACTTGCGCAACCTGGTGGCCGTCGTGGGCGAGGAGGCGTTGAGCGAGCGCGACAAGAAGTTCCTCGCCTTCGCGGACTCGTTCGAAAAGCGCTTCGTCAACCAAGGGGCGTACGAGAACCGAACCATTGAGAACTCCCTCGAGCTGGGCTGGGAACTGCTCTCGGCGTTGCCCGAAGGGGAGCTCAAGAGGGTAAAGCCGGAATTCATCAAGAAGTACGGCGCGAAGTACCGCGACGGCAACGCAAAGGGGGCTGCGAAATAGGCCATGGCTAAAAGCGCCGCTTCACCGACGCGCATGGCGCTGCTCAACACGAAGCAAAAGCTAGCGTTGAGCACGAAGGGCCACAAGCTCTTGAAACAGAAGCGCGACGCGCTCATACTCGAGTTCTTCGACGTGGTCAAGCAGGCGAAGGACCTGCGCACGCAGGCGGACGAGGCGTGCATAACCGCGTTTAAAAGCTTAGCCTTGTCGCAGGCGTTCCACGGTAAAGCATTTCTTGAGAACGCGGCGCGCAGCGCGGAGAAGGTACCCGAAATCGAGGTCACGGCAAAAAACATCATGGGCCTCAAGATTCCCCGCATCAAGGGCGTGAGCATCCACCGCAACATCCTCGAGCGCGGCTACGGGGTTGCCGGGACGGACGCCAAGTTCGACGAGACGGTGGCGAACTTCGAGAACGCCCTCAACCTCATAATCAAGCTGGCGGAAACCGAGGTCGCATTGCTCCGCCTCCTTCAAGAGATTGAAAAAACCAGCAGGCGCACGAACGCTTTGGAGTACAACATCCAGCCCGAGCTGCGGGGCACCATAAAGTACATTACCTTATACCTGAACCAGCTGGAAGCCGAGCGCTTCGTTGGCCTGAAGCTGATGAAGACCAAGATGGCCAAGGCGGAAGAGGCCGAAGAGCTGGCGCAAGCCGCGGAAAAAGCCTAGGCGCTCCGAGAAGCCAAAAAGCGAAAAAAGCCTACTTCTTGATTTGCTCTTCCTTGAGGCTCTCGAGCTCGCTCAACAGGTTCCAGATGAGGGTGCGCGCGTGCATGGGCAGGTTGATGTCGTTGCTCACCGCGTCCAAGTCGTAAATCGCGCCCGACATCCCGGCGACCGGGTCGTCGCCTTCAGTCAATTTCTTTTTCGCGTCTGCGAGCGTGAGGCGCACGTTGCGCGGGACCGCCGAGTCGTCGATGAGCGAGTCCAGCAAGTCGGTCACGGGCTTCAGTTTGCGCATGGTTAATCGTCTCCCCTAAAAGCAGGCAGTAAGACTGTCGGGAAGAAATTATATAACCCTTTTGAAGCGGCCGGGCGCTATGCTCTTTAAATCCCCGGCGCGGTAACCAATGCGTGGACTTCCCGGAACTCGACGGCAACCAGAAAATCGCGTTGGCTGCCTTAGCGCTGGCGGCGCTCGCAGCCCTGCTTTTCCTCACCGCGCAGGCCGGGCCACAAGACGGGGCGCAGAACGCCACGCAAACCAAGCTGCTCCAAACCGAAATAATCGCGAATCCGCCCCTCGTGCTGCGCTACGGCCCGAACGCGTCGGCCGAAATGCTGGAAATAACGAACAACGGCACGAACCCGTCAGACTTCGACCTTTATTCGATAGTCCCGTCCGGGCGCGCGTCGGCTTACTCGCTCGTTAGCGTTGACAACAAGCCGCCGTCTCCCGGCGAAGCCGCTTTCCTGGCCGACCGCGTTGCCTTCAGGGATTCCATGCTGCTCGCGCCGAACGGCGTCAAGA
>PFPF01000065.1 GCA_002792915.1 Candidatus Micrarchaeota archaeon CG_4_10_14_0_2_um_filter_60_11
GACGACGCGGGCGCGGCGGAATCCGAGAATTGCGTCCTGCCTTCCAATTCACCGGCGACGACCGTGCGCGACAAGTGCGTGTCTTACTTGAAAGAGCGCGTCTACGCCAAAAGCGGCGAGCGCAAGCTGCTCCTTTTGGGCGACCCCGCATGGGGCGGCGTGCCTTTGCTTGAACTGGATTTCGCGCAAATCCTGACGGGCGACCAGAAGGATGGATTGAGCCCGTCGGCGCACGCGGCCTTGAAGGCGCCTTCGGACCGGGCGTTCGACGCGGACTGGTACGCTGGACTCAAGGCCGGGCTTTCGCCGTCGACGCGGCTTCCCGATGCTTCCACCTATCTTATAGTTTCGCGCCTGCCCGGCGAAGCCGCACTAATAGCGCGCCAGATTAACGCGAGCGGGCGCGCAACGGAGAGCAAAAACCTGTTGATGCTTTCCGACTCGTGCGGGGGGGATGACTGCCTGATTTCGTGCCGCAGCAAGCGGAGTTTCGAGCAGCTGAACGGCATGCCCTACTGTAGCCTGGACAGGGATTCCCACGCCGACTTCGCGCAGTCGCCTCCGCTGTGCCTCCAGCCTGCGGAATACAACTTCAACCCCTCCACCGACTGCTCGGATTATGGGGAAGTCAAGCGGCTGATGGCGAGCCACTCGCTTGCCTGGCTCGCGTTCCATTCCAATTACTTCAAGAGCACCGCGGCGGAGCTGCGCGCGCTGCGCGGCGACTTCGATTCCAGCCCGGACTGGTACATTTTCGCGCGCGCCTCGTACGACGCTGGCAACGGCGCGTTCAAGGAATTCGATTCGCTGCCGCGCACCCTGTTCCTACAGTCGTGCTACTCGGCGTCATTCGACGCGGCGGGGCTGAAGGAAGTCAACTCGCACGGCGGGCGCGACTTGAACGTGCTGCGCGCTTTCCTGCGCTCGGGCACGACGGCGGCGCCGGTCAACGCGATAGGGTTCTCGCACGTGGCACTGTTCATCGTGGACAGCCTGTCGATTTGCGTGACTTGCAACGACCAGGTCGTCGGCGAGTACAACCAATGGACCGTGTCCGACCCGCTAACCGAGGTTTACGTGTACGCGCGCTCCAAGCGCTCGGACTTGGGTGCGGCATTCAACGCGGTCGACTTGCGCTATTTCAGGCAGAAGTTCCTGGCGGACTGCTTCGCGAAAGTTTCGCGGGGCTCTGGCCTCCAATCTGAAGTTTCCGGGTACTGCAACAAGAAGTTCGCGGATTACTACCCCGACTACGTTTGGAGCATCGCCACCATGACGCTCGCGGGCGTGCCGAATACCGTTTTTTCTTGAAAATGCGGCGGCCCGCGCTTCGCGTTGGTAACCGTTTTTAAAACCGTCCATCCTATCTATTCTGCCGCCGCAGTAGCTTAGCCTGGGAGAGCGATCGGCTGAAGACCGATAGATCGGGAGTTCAAATCTCCCCTGCGGCATTCAATCGCGCGAGCGCAGCCGCGAAACGCACCTTTTTTAATTTGTGTTGAGAGCTTTTACTATGCGCTTCCTGAAGGCGGCATTGCTGGTGCTGCTGTTGCTGTCGCTCTCGCGCGCCGTCTGGCAGGACACGATAAAATCGACGGACGGCAGCGACGTGACGGCGTACCATTACACGGTCGAATTCTCCCAGTCGTCCCAGTATTACCATTTTTACGAGTTGGAGGCGCCCGGCGTTCTCCTATTCCAAAAGGAGGTGCGCGCCAACAAGTTCCTGCCGTGGGGTTCCGCGGATTCGGTGGAATGGCTGGACGAGTGCTTTCAAGTCAGTCAAACCGACGACTACAATTTCGAAATCACGCTCAAGCCGTCGTGCCCCACTTGCGGGGACTTCTCCAACCGCGGGTTCCTGTTCTGGAGCTCGAACAAGCATTACTATTACATGATTCACCCGAGCGTTGCATGCGAAGCCGATTACCTCGTCCTACTGGACAAGAACCGCGTGGGCTGGAGCCAGGTCGCGGGCGCGCTTGACGCGTTCGTGCAGGCAAAGCGCAGCCAAGGCGAAAGCATCCGCGTGCAGGACGTTGGCGAATCGAAGGAAGGCACAGATTACGCGGGGGCGGTGCGCAGCGCTTTGGCTGGCGCGTCTTCGCCTTCTTTCGCCTTGATTGTCGGCGACCCCTCGGGTTCTTTCCCCCAACCCGACTCGGGCGACAACGCTTTCGGCGTGGCGTGGCTTTCCCGCGCGCCGTCGTTCGGGCGCGTTCCGTTCGACGGCGAGGACGCCTCGGCTTTCCTTTATCGCCTCGCAGCCGTTTCAAAACTGCCGCGCTCGCCCGCGTACGGGATTTACGACTCGTGCTTCGGCGCGCCGGGCTGGAATCCGATGGACACGGGCTACTGCAACCCGAACTGCTATTTGTGCAAGGAAGCTCTGGACGTGAAGAACGTTTTGATGCGCGGCGCAATGAGCCTGGTTGCCGCACCCAACGCGTGCTGGCGGCCCATTGCGACTAGGGCAACGTGCGACGTTACCCTTTTGGACCCGGCGTTCGGCAACGCCAACTTGTTATACATAACCGCGCACGGCTCGAAGGGAGGCAAAAAGCTGGCTACCGAAGTCCAGGGATTTTCCAAACTGGGCCGTGTGGCGGAAATCGTCGCGGTGAGCGACTTGGCGGACTTGACGGTAAAACCGGGCATGACTGTGTTTTCCTCCTCTTGCTACGGCGGTTCGATGGGTTCACCTTCATCAACCAGCATCGCGCGCGAGTTGTTGCGCGAGAAGAAGGTCACGGCTTTCGTGGGCGCGCTGGGCAAGACGAGCGCCACGCCGGCGAAGAGAGACCTTGATTACACGGATTCCATCGAAGACCCGAGGGATTGCCCTGACGATTGCGTTTACACCGCCGCCTATGGCTATGAGTATTGCACCTGCTACCTGACGGACAGCATTCCCGAAGGCGCGGATGACCCTGCTTACGCCGCGTTGAAAGCCTCGCTCACGGGCTGCAAGCCGGTCGGCGAAGCAGTGCGGAGCATCAGCCGCGGCGCGCCCAACGAGGGCTGGGTGCTGTACGGCGACCCTTCCGCGAAGTTCTCGGGGTGCGGCTGAAGTGAACAAGTTACTGCTATTGCTAATCTTCGCCGCAATCATAGCCGCGGTTTACTATCAGCAGGCCAACGCGTCCGGGCCTGCGAACGCGACGCAATCCTGCGTCGAGGGCGACATGCGCGGCGTATTCTGCGCCAACTCGAGCGCGCTCTCCTTCACGAAATGCCTTGCCGGCGAGTGGGTCGAGCAAACCGTTGCGTGCGGAGAAGGAAATCTTTGCAATCCGCAGGCCGCGGGCAGCAACGGGGGCTTCACTGCCGGTTGCGTAGCCGTGCCGCAAGCCACTGCTTCGGCCACGCCTGTTCCGTCGGCAAATCCCCTCGGCGTTCCCGCGATTTCGGGGAATTATTCCTCCCAGCAGCCGAGCTGCGGCGACGGCTTCTGCGCGCTTGCGGGCGACTACCGCGAAAACTGTTCTTCGTGCGCCAGTGACTGCGGTTGCGCCGCCGGAGACTACTGCAACGCGGGGATTGGCGCCTGCGAGCCGAAGTGCGGGAACAACAGGTGCGACGCGGGGGAAACCAGCGGCTCGTGCTGCGTCGATTGTGCATGCTCGGGCGGCTTGAAGTGTGACAACTCCTCGATGCTCTGCTTCCAGCCAGTCAACCTCACGCAATCCCAGTTGCTGACGCTGGTTTCAAGCGCTTTGGCTGAGAGCCACGACTCGCTTTCCAATTATACCTATTCGGTCTCGGATTACCACGACGCTTCCGGCGAGGCGTTCAAGCGCGTCACGCTCAACTGCGTGCAGGCGAGCGAGTACGCCTGCGGAATGATAATCGACGCGGACTCGGAAGGCGAGCTTCACTACCGCTATTACAACTAGTTTTTTTCGCGCGCAATCCCTTTTTATTGGCCGTTTCGTTAATGCAAGCGCTATGAGGCTGTTGCTGTTCGCGTTGTTCGCGTCGCTATTCTTGTCCGCGCTTGCCGCCGCAATCGAATTGAAACCCAAGTACGCGGGCTCTACGAGCCTGACGCTCGGCTTGGAGTGGGATTTGGATTCCGCGGACTCCGGCGGAATGCATCACTTGACCGTCTTCGCGTTCCCTTCCACCTCGTTCCAGTATACGGACTACAACGCGAGCGACGCCTATACGGCGGCGGCAGACGAGTGGGGCAACAAGCGCCTCACCTTCGAGTGGCCCGCCTTCCAAGGCAGGAAAGTAATTGTGATGGATGTGGACGCAGCCGTGGATTACGCGGGCTCGGCCGAGGTAGCCGCGAATTACGAGCGTTACCTGGACGCCAGCGACTTGGTTATAATTTCGCCGGAAATTTCCGCGCAGGCTGCGGCTACGGTCGAAGGCTCGGCCACGGAATTCGAAAAGGCAGTGCGCCTGGCGGAGTGGGTGCACAACGCGGTTGTTTACGATTCTTCGCTTTGGGGCCGGCGTTTGGATTCCGAACAGGTGTTCAACGACCGACGCGGCGTGTGCAGCGAATACGCGCATTTGCTGCTCGCGATGCTGCGCTCGCAGGGAATTCCGGCGCGTTTCGTCGCGGGCTTCGTTTATTCCGGCGAGTCGTGGGGCCCCCACGCCTGGGTCGAAGCCGTTGTCGGCGGGAAGTGGGTTCCGTTCGACCCGACTTTCAACGAGGCCGGCGTCTTGGACGCGACGCACGTAAAGTTCGCGCAGGGCCGCGACCAAGGCGACGTGACCGAGGAGATAACCGAGGGGCTCGCGATTTCAAAGCCGGCCGTGCAGGTTACCGTTAACGAGGTCGGCGCGTTCAGCCTGCCGTTCAAGTTGGGTGCGTTGGAAGCGCCGCAAAGCGTTGGCGCGGGCTCCCTCGAAGCGATGTCGCTTTCCGTGGAAAGCAAGTCGGACGCCGAGCAGGCGGTTTCGCTGTCCCTGAACGACGCGCCCTCGCGGCCAACCGAGCTTGCCGTAGCGATTGCCGGCGACGACGACCGGCTGTTGTACCTCCCGCCGCGCGGCAAGCGTTCCGCAGAGTGGAGCGTCGCGTTCCCCGTAGCCTTGCAGGAGGGTTTCATTTACAACTTTTCCTTCACCGTGAACTCGATGGGCGCGAACGCTTCGGTTGAAGTGCAGGGCCGCAAGGACGCGGCCGCGAACGTCGTGGAAAGCGTTTCAATCAAGTCGCTCGCGTCGCGGCTGGAAGGCAACGCGCTGACCATAACCGCGGACTTGGAGAACTCGGGCAGCACCCAAGCCGGCGCGCTCGTCTCGTGCACGCTCGACGGCGACGAAAAGCAGTCAAGCGTCCAAATCGGGGTGGGCGGCAGGCGCGCCGTGCAATTCGTCTACCCGCTTCCCAAGAACAAGGCAATCGTTTACGGCGAGCTGAGCGTCGTAACGCAAGGCCAAACGGTCAAGCAGCCTTTCCAAGTGTCGCTGAACTCGCCGTCGGCAGCCGCCTCGGCGCAGCCCGCGGGCGGCGACAACCTGCCGGCTTTCGCGGCGATTGCCGTTCTCGTCGTTATTGCAATCGCGGTGATAGCCAAGCGCTTCCGCGGCTATGAGGAAGTTTGAAACCGAAGCCATTTAAGTTTTGACCGGCGAAAATTTCTCGAAGCGGCTGTGGTCTAGTGGCATGATTCGCAGCGAACCTTCTTTGGGAAAGAAGGTTCATCAAGAAACCTTTTTTATGCACGAAGTTCACCGTTAATGTGCGCGGCTGTGGTCTAGTGGCATGATTCGAGCTTCCCAAGGCAGCGCAGGGGGCAAAAGACCTGCGCTAGAAAAGAAGCGCCGAAAAAAGCTCGCGATTCGGGTTCGATTCCCGACAGCCGCATCATGTCGCGCGGCTTATTTTTTCCCGCGCGACTCCTCAAGCAGCGCCTCGACTTTTTTG
>PFPF01000059.1 GCA_002792915.1 Candidatus Micrarchaeota archaeon CG_4_10_14_0_2_um_filter_60_11
CAGCAAAAACTGGCGGCATACTAAACGAGAAATCCGTGGCCTTTAGGCCACGGTTATTTAAGTTTGCGTCCTTCGGCTTTGTAGGCTTGAATGGCGGATTTTATCTCGTCGATGCGGCTTTGCTCTATCCCTCCGCGGACGGGGTGGTCTATGCTTTCGAGTATGCCAAGCAGTTCGGGCCGTCTAAGGTCGTGTTCTTCGCAGAGGGAACCCTTGGTCGCTTTCGGCATGGCTTGTTTTGCGCGCCCGCGGCTTTTATGCGTGGCGGAAGGGTTTTTTATACGGCGCGCCCGGATGTTAGCGTGATGAGTTTAGAGGTATTTGTGAGGGCGCCTTCGGGCGCCTAATGAACGCAAGAGAGTCAACTGAATGGTTTTTATTGCCGCTTTGAGTGGGTTTCGTCATGGTTGACGCGAGCGCGGTGGAATACGCAAAGAAGAGCCTGTCGGAAGGCTACTCCGAGGACGAAATCCAGGTCGCATTGAAGGATGCGGGCTGGGGCGATGCGGACGCCGCGGAAGCGCTGCGGCAGGTCAAGTCGCCGGCAAAAACGGCATCTGCGGGCGCAAGCGGAAAGAGTCCTTTGGAAGGAGTCAAGGCTTTTTTTGCGAGCATTGCCGAGCGCGTGAAGAAGCTCTCGTGGATAGGGCTGTTGGGAGTCGCGTTCCTCGTGGTCGGCGTGCTGCTTTTGATTTGGGCGCTCGCTACGGGCTGCTATCACTGCATAATCATACGCTGACGAAATGGCGTTTGTGCAGCCCGCACAGGTTCCCCGCAAGCCGTTGAATTACCTGCTGCTGTTCGGATTGCTGCTTCTGGTTTACTCCGTGGCGGTAATCGAGTTCGTTTTCGTCGAGCACAAGGACCTGCAGAGCGCGGTCCTCGAAACGGCGTGCACGGCGCTTTACGTCAATTGTTCGGATTCGTTGAGCGCCACTGCGAAAGCGATGCATGTTCTGCTCGGCCTCGGGACGATGGCCGTGCTCGTCGTGCTGGTTTCCGCGGGCATGCAGAAGTTTTTCGAAATTGAGTTGGGGGTAAAGGGTATGGAGAAAAAGGTTGCGGCCCTGCGCGGGCACTTCATCGTTTGCGGTTATGGCGCGTTGGGGCGGACCTTCGCCGGCGTGCTCAGGGAAAAGAAAGCCGCTTTCGTCGTGGTGGACAAGGACGCCGCCGTCGTCGAGAGGGCGCGCGAGGACGGCTGCCTGGCGCTGCGCGGCGACGCGCTCGACTTCAAGACCCTCGAGAAGGCGGGGGTGATGCGCGCGCAGCGCGTGGTCGCGGCGCTGGAGAGCGATTCGTCCAACGTGTTTCTCGCGCTTACCGCGCACGAAATGAACCCGTACGTGAAAATCGCGACGCGCGCCTTCTCTGCCAAAGCGGTTGGCAAGCTGCACCACGCGGGCGCCGATTACATAGTCGTGCCGGACGTGGCGGGCGGCCTACAGCTCGCGAAGGAAGTCCTCGGCTTGAAGGAGGACTATTTCAAGAGCCTGGTTTCAAAGAAAGAGAAAGAATAGGTTTTTTCAGAGGAAGCGCGCGAAATTCAGCCCCGCCTTTTCCAGCTTCTCCAGCTCAGCCTTGGTTTCCCGCGCGTGCTTATCGATGGCCGCAACTTGTTCCGCGGTTACGCCCGCGAAGCGGCCCTGCGCCTTCAGGTAGTCCTGCACGGGCTTCGTGCCGATTGGCCGCGAGAGCTTGAAGGCGCCGTTCTCGATTTCGAACAGGTTCCACAAGCCGCAGTCCACCGCGAGGCGCGCGGTTTCGATGGATTTGTTGCTGGGTATCTTCCACGCGAGGTTGCAGGGCGACTGCACGTCGATGAATTTGAAGCCCTTGATTGACGCGGCTTTTTGCAGTTTCGCCTTCAAGTCCGGCAGGAACGCGATGCTCGCCGAGGCGGCGTAGGGGATTGCGTGCGCGGCGGCGATGAAAGTCAAATTCTTCTTCCACTCGCCCTTTCCGCCGACTTCGCGCGGCGACGTCGTGGTCGCGGCGGCGAACGGCGTGGCGCCGCTGCGCTGTAACCCGGTGTTCGCGTAAGCCTCGTTGTCGTAACAAACGAATAGGACGTCCTCGTTGCGCTCCATCGCGCCGCTAAGCGCGCCGAAGCCTATGTCGTAAGTGCCGCCGTCCCCGCCCAGGCAGATTACCCTGCCCTTCTTTCCAGTTTTCTTGAGCGCTCGGCTGACCCCGCCCGCGACCGACGCGGCGTTCTCGAACAGGCTGTGAACGTAAGGCACGCCCCAGTTGTTGCGCGGGTACGGCGTGGAAACGATTTCCATGCAGCCGGTTGAATTAACCACGATTGTTTCGGGGCCGAGCGTTTCCAAGACGTGCCGCATGGTGAGCGCGCACGCGCAGCCCGCGCAAGCCGTGTGCCCCTTCAGGAAGTATTCCATAATCTCACATCCACGCGCCGTCGCTGCCCTCGGCAACCGCCTTTCTCAGCGTTTCCAACGTAACATCCCTGCCGCCGAGCCCGGCGATTATGCCTATCACTTCCGCGCCGCTTCCCGCGTCCTTCAATGCGGCTTTCACTTCCGCCGCAAGCGCGCCTCCCGCGCCGGGGCAGCAGTCCTTCTCGATTATTACTACTTTTTTCTTGCCTTGCAGCGCCCTGGCGATTTCCGCGGACGGGAACGGGCGGAAGCATTTGATTCTCACCACGCCTGCCAAACCTTCGTCCGCAATCATTTCGCTTTGCTCGGCGAGGCTGCCCATGGTCACGAGGGCGACGGGCTTGTCGTTCGCGTACTCCTCAATCAGCGCGGTTTGCCCGCGCTTGAACTTCTTCCCGAATTCCGCGGCAGTCTTGGTTATCACGGACGAGCTCAGCCGCACGGCTTCGTCCAATTCTTTCCTGAAATCCTGATAGTCCGCGGGCATTGCGTAACAGCCCAGCGCGCCCGGCTTTTCAACGTCGAGAACGTCCTTTGCAACGCGCGGCGGCAGGAACGCGTCCACTTCCCCCTGCGAGGGCATGTCGAGCGGCAGCAGCTCATGCGTCAAGTAGAACCCGTCAAAGCAGACCATTACCGGCAAGTCGGCAGTTTCCGCGATTTTGAACGCCTGAATCGCCGTGTCGACCGCTTCCTGGTTGTTCTTGCAGTAAAGCTGAATCCAGCCCGCGTCGCGCTGCGAAATCGAGTCCTGCCAGTCGTTCCAGATGTTGAGCGGCGCGCTGACCGAGCGGTTCGCCACGCACATCACTATCGGCAGGCGCATTCCCGCGGCGTTGAATAATGCTTCATGCATCAGCAGCAGGCCCTGGCTGCTTGTTGCAGTGAAGGTTCGGGCTCCCGCCGCGGAGGCGCCGATGGCGGTGCTGATTGCCGCGAACTCGGACTCCACGGGAACGAAGTCGTAGCCGTATTCCGGCTGTATGCGGGACAGCTCCTGCGGTATGTGCGTGGAAGGCGTGATTGGGTAGGCGGGCACGACTTGCGGCTTGCAGCGGGCTACCGCAAGCGCCACGGCTATGCTGCCCTCGATTATGTCCTTCATTTCGCAATCACTCCATACAGGAAGTTATCGGGGAACATGAGCCACAGTATCCCGACTGCGCCGGCGGCGATGAGCAGCAGGCCGCCGTACGATATCGCCGCGCGCTCGCGCACGATTTCGCTGCGCGTCTGCACGATGATGCAGAGCAACGCACCCAGTCCGAGCAGCGAGCTGGCAATCCAGAATTCCGTGAGCGAGAGCGGGTGAGTGCTGCTGCCGCGGAAGCTGCCGAGCGCGATTACGCTGGCGAGGAGGGTGAACAGTCCAGCGGTGTTGAGCGCGACCGAGGCGGTCCACAGCTTCCTGCCTTTTTCTCCCGAGACGCCGCCCACGATTGCGCCGTTCCACGCGTACGCGCCCAGCCAAGTGCCACCTAAGAACAGCAGGAGTCCGAGCCAAAGCCACCAAAACATTTTTTTTTCACTCCGGCTTCATTGCGATGCACTTGACGGGGCACTCGTTCGCGCAGACGCCGCACCCCTTGCAGTAGTCATAGTCTATGTGCGCCTTCTTGTCCTTGCCGACTTTTGCGGCGGAATCGGGGCACACGCGGTCGCAAGTGGCGCACCCTATGCAGCGCGCCTCGTCGACCACCGGCCTCGAGCTGCGCCACGAGCCGGTCTTGTTCGAGCAATTGGGTTTCACTAGCCTGTCCATAAGCCTTTTTTATTAACCAACGGCTTAATAAAAACGGTTCGGGGCACGACAATGAACGAATCCAGCCTGCTCGTTTTGAAGGCTTTGGAAAAAGATTACAAGGACGCGCGCGAGATAGCGCGGCGCGCCGGCGTTAGTTACGACTCCGTTATGAGCGCGCTCAAGGGCTTGGAAGAGGCGGGCTACGCCGCGCTGGAACGCGAAGTAGAGGAAAAGCCCGCGTTGACCGGCGAGGGCAGCCTCTACGCGAAAAACGGCTTGCCCGAACGCCGCCTGTATGACGCGGTCGTTGCGAAAGCCCTGCCGCTTGACGAAGCCGTGAAAAAGGCGGGCTTGAGCGAGAAAGAAAAAGGCATCGCGCTCCAGTGGGCGAAACGCAACGGATGGGTTGAGTTCGCGCGCGTGAACGCCGCGCAACAGTTGAAGGCGCTCAAGGCGCCATTGTCGAAAATAGAGGCCGCGCTTTCGGACGTTTCAAAGGCGGATGCGGAATCGATGAATATTCTGGTTTCGCGCGGTTTGGTTTCGCTCGCCAAGGAGAAAAAATTCAAGGCGCGCGTCACGCCCGCGGGCTTGCAGGCCGCAAAGGAAACGAAGGCAAAGGCCACGCAGCTTACCGCCGGGGACTTGAAGTCCGGCGCGTGGCGTTCGAAGGATTACGCGGGCTACGACTTGTCCACGCTCTCGGCTCCGCGCGCGTTCGGCAAAAAGCATTCTTACAAACAATTCATTAACGGAATCAAGTCCAAGCTCGTGGCGCTCGGGTTCCGCGAGGCGCGCGGCCCGCTCGTCGAGCTGGAGTTCTGGAACATGGACGCGCTGTTCATGGCGCAAGACCACCCGGCACGCGAGATTCACGACGTTTTCCAGGTGGACGACCCGGCGCGCGGGGAAATACTCGACGCGGCCACACTGAAGCAGGTCAAAAAGGCGCACGAGTCCGGGCTCGCGGGGTCCAAGGGTTGGGGTTACAAGTGGGACCCTGAAGTGGCCGCGCGGCTCGTGATGCGCTCGCAGACGACCTCGGTTAGCGCGCGGGAGCTGGCAAAAGGCGTCAAGCCGCCGGCGCGCACGTTTTGCATCGGCCGCGTTTTCCGTCCGGATGAAATCGACTGGAAGCACTTCATCGAGTTCAACCAATGCGAAGGCATAGTTGCCGGCGAGGGAATGACTTTCCGCGAGCTGCTCGGCTACCTTGAGGACTTCGCAATCGAAGTTTTCGGCGCGGAACGCGTCAAGTTTGCCCCGTCATACTTCCCGTTCACCGAGCCGAGCGTGGAGCTTTACGCGGACATCCCCGGCCGCGGCTGGGCAGAGGTCGGCGGCGCGGGAATGTTCCGCCCGGAAATGCTGGAAGCGTTGGGCGTGCGCGTGCCAGTAATAGCTTGGGGCTTGGGCATCGACCGCCTCGCGATGATTCGCCTGGGTGCGAAGGACATCCGCGACTTGACATCGAGCGACATCGAGTACTTGAGGTCGCACTGAAATGGTTTCCATCCAGGTTTCAAAGGAATTCCTGCTCC
>PFPF01000025.1 GCA_002792915.1 Candidatus Micrarchaeota archaeon CG_4_10_14_0_2_um_filter_60_11
AGGCCTAGGCGACGTGGTGCCCGCCGACGCCAAGATACTCTCGGGGGGAATTTCCGCCGACCAGGCTGCGCTCACGGGAGAGTCGCTTCCCGTCGAGGCGCGCGAGGGCGACATCATCTTCACCGGCTCGACCGTCAAGCGCGGCGAGGCGCGCTGCGCGGTAGTCAACACGGGCATGCGCACTTACTTCGGCAAGACGGTTGAACTCGTCAGCATCGCCAAGCCGAAATCCAAAACCGAGGAAATCATGTTCACGCTTTCCAAGAACGTGGGTTACGCCGGCGCGGCGCTCTTCCTGGTCGTGCTCGCGTACGCGCTCTACGCGGGCACGAAGCCCTCGGTCATTGTCACGCTGGCCGTCCTGTTCATAGGCGGCGGCATACCCGCCGCGCTGCCCGTAATGTTCACAATCTCCCAGTCCAAGGGCGCGACGGACTTGTCCAAGAAGAACATCCTCGTCACGAAGCTCGATTCCATAGAGAACGCCGCGTCCGTCGAGGTGCTCTGCCTCGACAAGACCGGAACGCTCACGATGAACGAGCTCGAGGTCCGCGAAGCGATTCCCATCGGGAAGTGCGGCGCGTTCGAACTGGTTGCGCTGGCCGCGCTCGCTTCGAGCGAGGGAAGCAAGGATTCCATAGACGCGGCGGTGATAAGGCACGCCGCGGCGACAAAAGCGAAGCTGGACGGCTGCGTCCAGACGGCATACAAGCCGTTCGAGCCCGCCACCAAGAGGGCCGAAGGCACGGTCTCGCAGGGAAGCAAGCGCTTCCTCGCGGTGAAAGGCGCGCCGCAGACCATCGCTTCGCTCTGCAAAGCCACCGCCGCGCAAAAGGCGCAGCTCGACCGCAGCGTTGAAGAGCTTTCCAAGAAGGGCTGCCGCGCGCTGGCGGTCGCACGCTCGGAGTGCGGGAACTTCGAAAAGCTGACGCTAGTGGGCGTCATCGGGCTGGGCGACCCGCTGCGGCCGGATTCGGCCGAAACCATCGCCGCGCTCCGCGAAGCGGGAGTGAAACCCATCATGCTCACGGGCGACAACATCGCGGTCGCGCGCGAAATAGCCGCGCAGGCGGGCATTGGCACGCGCATCGCGCGCATTTCCGAGATAAGGGCGCTGCCCGAGAGGGAGCAGGCGGACGCGGTGCTCGCGAGCGGCGGGATAGCCGAGATTTATCCCGAGGACAAGTTCTGGGTCGTGAAGCTGATTCAGTCCCGCGGGAAGATGGTGGGCATGACGGGCGACGGCGTGAACGACGCTCCCGCGCTGAAGCAGGCCGAGCTCGGCATCGCCGTCAGCACCGCGACGGACGTCGCGAAAGCCGCGGCGGGAATGGTGCTCACCGAGCCGGGGACTAAAGTGATACTAGAGGCGGTGAAGACGAGCCGCGAGGCGTTCCAGCGCATGCTCACCTGGACCGTGAAGAAGGTCGCGCGCTCGATACAGTTCATGCTCATACTCATGGCGGGTTTCTTCTGGTTCCACGACGTCATCGTTTCCATCAACGGGCTCATCTTCCTCATGATAATCAACGACTTCCTCACCATGTCCCTCGCAATCAACAACTCGCGCGCCTCCAAGAAGCCCAACCTGTGGGAGCTGGGGAGCATAACGCGCGCCTCGGCTTTCGTTGGCGTGCTGTTCTTCCTCATCGAGCTCGCCGTGCTCGCCATGGGCGTGAAGTGGTTCGGGCTGGACTTGGGCGGCATCCAGACGCTCATGACGCTTTCGCTCGTCTACACGGGGCAGCTGGGCATCTACATAATCCGCGAGCGCGGGCGCTTCTGGCAGTCGTGGCCGCACAAGTACGTCGCCGCCACGCTCTGGTTCGCGGTGGTGGTGTTCTCGCTGATAGCGCTTTACGGCGCGGGCATGGCGGCGCTCACCGGCCGCGAGATACTCGCGACGTTCGCGGTTTGCGCGGCGGCCGTGCTCCTCACGGACTTCCCGAAGCACTGGGTTTACGGCAAGGTCGGAATCAGGTATTGACCACCTTAGTCCCTCACGAAGCCGAACCGCTTGTTTTGCGCGGTCATCCTCACGAAGTGCGCCAGCCGCTTCCGGAAAGATTCGGGGGAATAGTGCCGCTGGCCCTCGATGTACGCGACGCGGATGCGCTTGTAACCCTCTGGGAATTTTTTGAAGTGCTTCCACGCCGCCGGGTTTTTCCTCAACGCGGCGGAAACGTCCCTCGCCAGCCTGACTTTGAGGTGGTCCGCCTTCGCGTCGTACGCGTGCGCAATCGCCTTCAAGCCTGCCTGGGTCATCCTTTTTTGCGCGATTAGCACGCGGACGCGCTCCTTGTTCAGCTGCGAGAGCTGGCTGTTTGCGCGGCGTGGGGTGAAGCGTTGGGCGTAGCGTTCGCCGTCAATCCGCTTGACGGTGCCGTCAATCCACCCGAAGCACAGCGCCTCGTCCACCGCGTCGTTGTAGGAAACGCGCGGCTTGCCCGAGTGTTTCCGGTAGTAAACGAGCCAAACCTCGCGTTCCTTGGCGCCGTTTTTTGCCAGCCAAGCGCGCCACGCCTTTCGGTCGGCAGCGTAAAACGTTTTGCCCAGTTTCATGTTTTCCTTCCTTCTTTTCTTTCATCAAAGTTTCTTTTCTTCGGGAAGAAAAGAAAGTTTGAGTCAGACCGTCCGTCACTCATCACATTTCAGAGTGTAACAATTAATGGGGTCATCATCCGCTAAACCTAATGCAAACGGTTTTTATTCAAGGTTTCGGTAGTAGGTAAGGGAAGGTGCATTTTCATGAAGGGCTTGATTGAGTGGTTCGGCGAAAGGGAAAACCAGTACCTGTTCGGCCACGTCGCGGGAGTTTTCGCGCTCGCGCTAATCGCGCAACTCGTCGAAAAGGACTTCACTCAGTGGGCGTTCCCGGCAATCGTGCTCCTCGCCGCATCCAGCTTCACTTACTTCTACCCCGTCGAATCCATCAAGAAGCAGGGCTTGTTCGCGGAATACATGATAGAGCTGCGCCTGCTGTGGCTCGTGGTGTTCAGCGTGCTCGCGGAGTACGCCGCGTACATGTTCACCGAACTGGGCTACGACCCGCTCGAGCACTTGCTGGCGCTCGCGGCAATCGCCGTAGGCCTGCTCGTGGCGTTCTACTGCCGCGCAAAGCTGAAGAAAAAAATCGTAGCGAACCGCGGCTGGAACTGAAAAACTACTTTTGTTTTTCCGCGAGGTAGAGCATGAGCCCCGCGAGCGCGAACAGGACGCAGGCAACTGCGGCAACCTCGTAAGTGGCGAAGCCGGCCAGCGGGTTGCCCTTGAAAGGCAGGAAGGGGTTCTGGTCGGCGTAAACCAGCGAGTCGATGAACACGTGCAGCCAGGCGCCGGCAACGGCTGAGAAAAGGTAGTCGCGCAGCGGGCGCTTGCGTTGGAACAACTCGAAGCGGTCGAACAGGGATCGGTATTTGAACGCAACGAAGCCCAGCAATAGCGCTATTACGAGGGCGCCGAAGTAAGAGTGCAGCAGTCCGTGCTGTTGCGCGTCGAAGCCGAGCGTCCATAAGAGGCCCTCCAGGTCGGGCAACAGGGAAGCGGCAAGGAAAACTGGGAACGAAACGATCGGGGAAAGCGCGGCTGCGAAGAAGAGCGCGGGGCCGGCGTGGTAAGGCGTGAAAGGCATGTGACTTGTTGAAGGTTACGGGGAGTTTTAAAAGACGCGGGTGTAATGCTTTCCGGTGGGTTGGGAATGGACGTCGTAGAGGCGATAAGGACGCGGCGCAGCATAAGGAAGTTCAAGCAATGCGCGCTTGACTCGAACCAGGTGCAGGCGTTCAAGGACGCGGTGCGCTGGGCGCCGAGCGCGCACAATTTGGAGAGCAGGAAATTCTATTTCGTTTTCGACCAGACCAAGGTCAAGGACTTGTGCGCGGTCACGCTCAACAAGTTCGAACCCGTAATGCCGCTCGTGGTGGTCGCGTGCGCGGACTGCCGCCGGACTGGTTCGCTGGACAAGTACGCGATAATGGACGTCGCGGCGTCCGTGGAAAACCTGCTGCTGGCGGTGCACGGCTTGGGGCTGGGCGCGGTTTGGGTGGGCGCGTTCGACGCGGGCGAAGCCAGGAAGATACTCAAGATTCCCGACGGCTTTGAACCGCTCGTGCTCGTGCCAATCGGCATGCCGACCGACCCGCGTCGCGCAGGAAGCCGGAAGAGGAAACGCTGGAAATCGCCTGACGGTGAAAAAAAATGGAAGTAACGCTTGACAGGGACTCGTTCAAGGCGCTCGCAAGCGAGAAGCGCGTGCAACTGCTGAAGGCACTGCTTGAGCGTGGCAAGACCGCGAGCGAGCTGGCGCGCGAAACTGCCGTGAGCGTGCAGGCTGCTGCAATGCACCTGGAAAAAATCGAGGCGGCGGGGCTAATCGAGCGCCGCAGGAACGGCAAGTGGGTTTACTACGACTTGACCGGAAAAGGCAGGGGCGTGCTCGAGCCCGCGGCAGGGCACAGGGTTTGGCTTACGCTTTCGCTGGGCGCGCTGCTTGCGGTCGGCGGGTTGTGGAAGCTGTTTTACGGCGGGCAGGCGGGGAATTTCGCCGGAAGGGGCGAAACCGTGTTGGATGCCGCGGAAAAAATGACTACTGCCGCACAGGCGATGCCGCCCATACCCGCGCAGGCAGTCGACGGGCTCGGCTTGGCGCTGTTGGTGGCGGGCTGCCTGCTGTTCGGCTACTCTTTGCACCGCGTGCTCGCGTCGAGGCGGTCGAACTGAAAATATTGATGCTGAACCCGTTCTACCCGCCTTATTTCGGCGGGACGGAAAAGCACTTGTACGAGGTGAGCCGCCGGCTTGCGCGCAAGCACGACGTAACCGTGCTCACGGCGCGCCTGCCCGGCACGAAGCACGAGTCAATCGAGGAAGGCGTGCGCGTTGTGCGCACTCCCGCGTGGGTGTTGAAGCATTTGCCCCGCCCGCTTCCTCCGCCGTTGCCCGTGACGCCGTTCTCGCTGTTCGAGCTGGACCGCGAGGCTAGGGATGCGGACGTGGTGCACATCCACAACCGCTTCGTTTACGGCTCGGCGGACGTGGCGCTGATAAGGAAGAAGCTCAAGAAGCCGCTGGGGCTGACGCTGCACAACGCGCGCGTGCAGGGCGTTGATTTTGCCACCGATTCGATGGCGCAATTTTACGACGACGTCATCGGCAAAAAGACCATGGCGGAGTGCGCGTGCATCGCGGGCGTGAGCCGGGCGACCATAGAGACGACCGTGCCGCGCAAGATGTGGGGCAAGACGCGCGTGGCTTATAATGGCGTTGACTCGCGGCTGTTCAACCCGCGCGTAAGCGGCAACGAGTTCCGCGAGGAAATCGGGTTCGACGGGGCAATTGTGCTGACGAACGGGAGGCTCGTGAAGCAGAAGGGCTTTGAATACCTCATACGCGCGATGGCGGGCGTGGACGCCAAGCTGGTGATATTCGGCAGGGGGCCGCTTGAATCGGAATTGAAGGCGGAGGCGAAGCGCGTCGGCTGCGACGCGCTGTTTTACACGAAACGCGTTTCCGACGGGAAGCTGGCGAAGATGTACGCGGCGTGCGACGTGTTCGCGCTGCCGAGCGTTTGGGAGCCGTTCGGAATGGTGCTCGCCGAGGCGATGGCGTGCGGAAAGCCGGTGATAGGCACGGACGCGGGCGGCATCCCGGAAGTGGTCACGCGCGATTGCGGCTTCACGGTGCGCAAGCGTTCCGCCGCCGCTTTGAAGGAAAAGGTTAAAACGCTCTTGGCGGACAAGGGTTTGAGAAAGCGCCTGGGAGCGGGCGGACGCAAGCGCGCCGTCAAAAAATTCAATTGGGACAACACGGCGAA
>PFPF01000014.1 GCA_002792915.1 Candidatus Micrarchaeota archaeon CG_4_10_14_0_2_um_filter_60_11
TTACCCACCATCGCGAATTGCTGCCCCCGACTAGCCCGGACGCGGGTGAAAATCGGGCGGAAAACGGCCAAAAAAGCCCAAAAACAAGGTTTTTAAACATTTCTCGGCTTTAACTTAACGCAACTGGCCAGTGGTAAGAGTCGAGTTTTTATTGCCGCGCACGGGCTAGTCGGGGGCAGCAATTCGCGATGGTGGGTAAAGGTTTCAAACACTTTTTGTTGCCGAGGGTGGAACTCGAGAAGAACCCCGAGGCAATCCTCAAGAAACTGAAGCTTGACTCTGTCAAGCGCCTGCCCCGCGTGAAGGCGGAAGACCCGTCCCTCGAGGGCATCGAATGCAAGCCGGGCGACATGGTCCGCGTGGAGAACAAGAACCCGGTCACCGGCTTGAAGGAAGAATACTACCGTGTAGTCGTGGAGTGAAACTGAAAATGTATTCCGAACTCACAAAGGAGTATTTGCGCTCTAACGGCCTGGTCAAGCAGCACATCCTCTCGTTCGACAATTTCGTCGACGGCGGAATGCAGAAAATCGTGGACGCCATCGGCGTCATCGAGCCGAACGTCGAGAACTACCAGATAAAGCTGGGAAAAATCCGCGTGGAAAAGCCCACCGTGGTCGAGGCGGACGGCTCGCGCCACCCGCTCAACCCCATGGAGGCGCGCCAGCGCGGCCTGAGCTACTCGGCGCCGCTCTACCTGGAAATGACCTGTATAATCAAGGGGGTCGACCGCAAGCCCGAGGACGTTTTCATCGGCGAGCTCCCCATCATGCTTAAGTCAAAACTCTGCTACCTGCACGGCAAGACGCAGCAGGAACTCGTAGAAATGGGCGAGGACCCCATCGACTCCGGCGCGTACTTTATCATCAACGGCACCGAAAAAAGCCTGATGACGCTGGAAGACCTGGCGCCCAACCGCATACTCGTGTCCCGCGAAAAGGACAAGGACGCGGTGCAGGCGAAAGTTTTCTCGACGCGCGCGGGCTTCCGCGGCCGCTGCACGGTGGACAGGAACAACGAGGGAAAGCTGGGCGTGACGCTCCCGTCTTACAACCGCCCGCTGGAAATGATGATGATTCTCCGCGCGCTCGGCGTGTCAAGCGACGAGCGCATCCTCGAGGCGTTCGCGGAAGAAAAGGAGGTCCGCAACGACATTTTGCTTAACCTCGAGCTGGACGAATCCAAGAACAAGCCGAACGCGCTCGAAATAATCGGCAAGCGCGCGGCGCCGGGCCAGCCGCTCGACTACCAAATCAAGCGCGCCGAACTCCTGGTGGACCGCTACCTGCTGCCCCACATCGGCGTGGACCCCAAGGACCGCATCGCGAAGGCTTACTACCTGTGCCGCATGGCCGAGCGCTCGATACTCGTCGCGGCAAAGAAGCGCGGCGTCGAGGACAAGGACCACTACGCGAACAAGCGCATGAAAATCGGCGGCAAGCTCATGGAAGAGCTGTTCCGCCAGGCGTTCCAATTCTTCGTGAAGGACGTGGCGTACCAGACCGAGCGCGCCAACGTGCGCGGCCGCCGCATGAGCCTCTTCGCCATCGTGCGCCCGGACGCGCTCACGGACCGCATCAAGTATTCAATGGCGACCGGCACGTGGGTCGGCGGCCACACGGGCGTCTGCCAGGTGCTTGACCGCTACAACCACACTTCCGCAATCTCGTTCATCAGGCGCGTGACTTCGCCGCTGGCGAAGAAGCACCCGCACTACAAGGCGCGCGACTTGCACGGCACGCACTGGGGGCGCCTGGACCCCAACGAAACCCCGGAAGGCCCGAACTGCGGCCTCATCCGCAACATGGCCCTCTTCGCGGAAGTCACCACGGGCGACGACGAGGCGAAGATGGAGCGCGAAATCAAGAAGATGGGGGTTTCGATGAACTTATGAAATCAAGCGTCTTCCTGAACGGCCGCTTCATCGGCTTCCACGACAAGGGCGAAAAGCTCGCGGGCGAGATACGCGACCGCAGGCGCAAGGGCGAAATTTCGCGCCAGTCCAACGTCGCATTCTACAAGCGCACGAACGAGGTCTTCATCAACACGGACGAGGGCCGTGCCGTGCGCCCCCTCATAGTCGTGAAAAACGGCAAGAGCCTGTACACCGAAGAGCACGCGGGACGCGTGCGCAAGAACGAGTTGCAGTGGAACGAGCTCGCCGAAAAGGGAATAGTCGAATATCTGGACGCGGAAGAAGAGGAGAACGCCTACATCGCAATCGACGAGGACCACCTGGACGAAAGGCGAACGCACCTCGAAATCGACCCGAACAGCATGCTCGGCTACGCGTCCGCGCAAATCCCGTTTCCCGAATACAACATGGCGCCCCGCGTGCTCATGGCATCCCAGCAC
The DNA here is from genome assembly GCA_002792915.1 of Candidatus Micrarchaeota archaeon CG_4_10_14_0_2_um_filter_60_11. Lineage (GTDB taxonomy): Archaea > Micrarchaeota > Micrarchaeia > Norongarragalinales > Norongarragalinaceae > UBA93. The sequence goes on from PFPF01000014.1 coordinate 2,356, forward strand.
ACCAAGCAGAGCCTCGGGCTTTACGCCGCCAACTACAACCTCCGCACGGACACGCGCGCGCACCTGCTCTTCTATCCGCAGGCGCCGCTGGTCCAAACCGAGGTTTACAGCATGTGCGACAACGAGCGCCGCGCGAGCGGCGAGAACTTCGTGGTCGCCGTGCTCACCTACCAGGGCTTCAACACCAACGACGCGATCGTGGTCAACCGCTCGGCAATCGAGCGCGCGCTCGCAAGGAGCGCGTTCTTCCGCACCTATTCCGCCGAAGAACGCAGGTATCCGGGCGGGCAATGCGACAAGTTCGGCGTGCCCGAACCCTTCGTGCAGAACTATTTGGGCGAAGAGGCCTACGTGCAACTGGACGAGGACGGGGTCATCAACCCCGAAACCACGGTGGACAAGAACTCGGTCCTCGTCGGAAAAACCTCGCCTCCCCGCTTCCTCAAGGAAATCAGCGCGCTCGACGCGGACATCGAGAAGCGCCGCGAGTCCAGCGTGACTAGCCGCTCGAACGAGAACGGCGTGGTCGACGCGGTGATGCTCAGCAAGACCACGGGCGGGAACAAGCTGCTCAAGGTCCGCGTGCGCAAGACGAACGTGCCCGAAATCGGGGACAAGTTCGCCTCGCGCTTCGGCCAGAAGGGAGTTATTTCGCTCGTAGTCCCCCAGCACGACATGCCGTTCACGAAAGACGGCGTAGTGCCGGACCTCATAATCAACCCCCACGCAATCCCCGGCCGTATGACCGCGGGCCACCTGCTCGAGATGTTGGGAGGCAAGGCAGCTGCGGAGACGGGAAAAATCAAGGACGGCACCGCGTTCAGCGGCGACGACCAGGAAGACTTTGAAGCCGAATTGGCAAAGCGCGGCTTCCACCCGACCGGCGAGGAAGTGCTTTACGACGCGAAGACGGGAATGCGCCTGCACGCGCGCGTCTTCATGGGCGTCATCTACTACCAGAGGCTGCACCACCTGGTCAGCCTCAAGATGCACGCGCGCTCGCGCGGCCCCGTGCAGATGCTCACGCACCAGCCCACGGAAGGCAGGGCGCGCGAAGGCGGCCTGCGCCTGGGAGAGATGGAGCGCGACTGCTTCATCGGCTTCGGCGCGGCTTCGCTGCTCAAGGAGCGCATGATAGACTCGAGCGACAAGACCATCGAGCTCGTGTGCAACGAGTGCGGAATGATTTGCATGTACGACCGCCTCAAGAACAGGCGCCGCTGCTCGTTCTGCGAATCCAACGACATCCACGAAGTCGAGATGAGCTACGCGTTCAAGCTGCTCCTCGACGAGATGGCGTCCATCGGCATCTACCCGAGGCTGAACCTGAAGAACAAGGGCTGAAATTGAAAATGCGTCAAGAAAGGAAACCGCTGCAGGATGCGCCGCGCCGCTTTGGCAGCGGCGCTCGGAACAACCGCATAGGTCACGGCGCTCCCATCAGCCACTCGCACGCCGCAGCCAGCCACGCGGGCACGCGCCTCGTGGTTTCAACCGCGGGGCTGCTGTTCCTCACGCAAGTCGTGCTGACCTACTCGTTCGCGCTCACGGGCCTGATGGGCGTCTTCGTCACGCTCGGCCCGCGCGTTGAGACGCTTTACAACCTGGTTTTCTTCGCGGTGCTCGCAATCGCGGGATGGCTGCTCACGCAAAAGCTGCGCAGAATGGCGCACCGCTCCAGGCTGTCGTCCACGCTCGTGGCCGCGGTCGCCTGCGCGCTCGTGCTCTCAGTATTTGACCTGCTGTTGCCCGCAATCTACTCGCTCGTCCCGCTCTCGCCGGGCGCTGCGGCTGCGAACCTCGCGGCGATTTACGCCGACGCCAACTTTTACGTTTCCTACCTCGCTTACGGCACGGCGTGGTCCTGCGCATTCCTGTTAATCGGTTCGCTTGCGAACTTCCTCCTGGTGAAAAAAGAATGAAAGCCATAGAATCCATAAGCTTCTCGCTTCTCTCGCCGGAACAAATCCGCAAGATGAGCGCGGTCAAGGTCACCGTGCCCGACACTTACGACGAGGACGGCTACCCGATTTCCGGCGGCCTCGCGGACCAGCGCCTCGGCGTCATCGACCCGGGCCTCAAGTGCCGCACCTGCGGGAACCGCATGAAGGACTGCCCCGGGCATTCGGGCCACATCGAGCTCGTGCGCCCGGTAGTTCACGCCGGATTCGGAAAAATCATCTATCACTTGTTAAAGGCGACTTGCCGCAAGTGCGGCCGCATATTGAGCGACAAGAACACCGAAACCAAGACCGCGCAAACCAAGGCCTGCCCCCACTGCGGGGAAGAGCAAATCAAGGTCAAATTCATCAAGCCGACCACCTATTACGAGGACAAGACCAAGCTGCTGCCCAACGAAATCCGCGAGCGCCTCGAACGCATACCCGACTCGGATGCGAAAAGGCTGGGCGTGAAAATCCGCCCGGAAAACATGGTTCTCACCGTGCTGATAGTCGCGCCGGTAACCGTGCGCCCCTCAATCACGCTCGAAACCGGCGAACGCTCGGAGGACGACTTGACGCACAAGCTAGTGGATATCCTCCGCATCAACCAGCGCCTCGAGGAAAACGTGGACGCGGGAGCGCCCCAGCTCATCATAGAGGACCTGTGGGAGCTGCTGCAATACCACATTACGACTTACTTCGACAACGAGACTTCGGGAGTGCCGCCCGCGCGCCACCGCTCGGGCCGCCAGCTCAAGACGCTCTTCCAGCGCCTCAAGGGCAAGGAGGGCCGCTTCCGCTACAACCTGTCGGGCAAGCGCGTGAACTTCAGCGCGCGCACGGTCATTTCGCCCGACCCCACCATGGGAATCAACCAGCTGGGCGTGCCCGAAGAGATGGCCAGCGAGCTCACGCTGCCCGTGAACGTCACCAGCTGGAACAAGGAGCACGTCAAGGACTTCATCAAGGCGCACCCGACCAAGATTAACTACGTAATCCGCACGGACGGCCGCAGGAAGAAGCTGACCGCCGCAAACATGGAGGAAGTCCTCGCGGAAATCGACGCGGGCTACCGCATCGAGCGCCAGCTGGCTGATGGAGATCTGGTGATATTCAACCGCCAGCCTTCGCTGCACCGCATGAGCATGATGTGCCACGAAGTCAAGGTCCTGCCCGGAAAGACGCTGCGCTTCAACATTTGCGACTGCCCGCCGTACAACGCGGACTTCGACGGGGACGAAATGAACATTCACGTGCCCCAGAACGAGGAGGCGCAAAGCGAGGCCGAAATACTCATGAAGGTCGAGAACCAGATTCTCTCGCCCCGCGACGGCCATCCAATCATCTCGCTCCAGCTCGACCAGGTGACTGGTGCGTATCTTTTGACGCAGGAGGACACAATCGTCAGCAAGGAAGAGGCGTTCGACATTCTCGACTTCGCCGGCGTCTTGCCGCGCGACGACCTCAAGAACAGCGTAAAGGGCGCGGAACTGTACTCGCAATTCCTACCCGAAGGGCTCAACGTCACGATCGAAGGAAAGCGCGGCGAAGTCCGCATCAAGAACGGGCGGCTGGCATCCGGCGTGGTGGACGGCCGCGCAGACCACGAGATAACCAGGCAGATATTCCTACAGCTCGGCGCAAAGGCCGCGCGCGACTACATCGACACCGCCTCCAAGGCCACGTCGCGCTTCATGACGCTTTACGGCTTCTCGCTGAGCCTGGACGACTACGAGCTATCCGAAGCCGCGGAACAGGAAGTCCGCGAAGTCTACAAGGAAGGCAGGCGCGAGCTCAACATCCTCATCAAGAAGCTGCGCGCCCGCCAGCTCGAACAGCTCCCGGGCAAAACCATGCGCGAAACCTTCGAGGAGAAGACCATGGCGCTCCTGGAAAACGTGCGCTACCGCACCTGGAAGGTGGTCAGCGAAAAGCTCAACTACTCGCAAGTCTCGGTTTCGCCCGGCAACGCGATAAAGCACAACGCCGCCATTTTGATGGCGGACTCGGGCGGCCGCGGCAAGCCGATTAACGTCACGCAAATGTGCGGGCTCGTGGGCCAGCAGGCGGTGCGCGGCAAGCGCCCCAGCAGCGGCTACAAGCGCCGCATCCTGCCGCACTTCGCGCCCGGCAACCTGGGCGACCAGGAACGCGGGTTCGTGCGCCACGGCTTCAAGCAGGGCCTCACTCCGTTCGAATACTTCTTCCACGCCGCGGGAGGGCGCGACTCCGTCGTGGACAAGGGCGTCAACCCCGCGAAGACGGGTTACATGCAGCGCCGCCTCGTAAACGCGCTGCTGGACTACGTGGTGCGCGAGGACAACAGCGTGCGCGACGCGGAAGGCAACCTCATCCAGCTAGATTACAACCAGGGCCAGCACACGGCGGGCACGGGGCCCATCGCGGCGGGAGAGCCCGTCGGGGTAATCGCCGCGCAAAGCATCGGCGAGCCCGGCACCCAAATGACGCTCCGCACCTTCCACTACGCGGGCGTAGCCTCGCTCGCGCAGCTGGGCTTCACGCGCCTAGTGGAAATCGTGGACGCCCGCAAAACGCCCAAGAAGGCGGTCATGGAAATCCACCTCAAGAAGGCGTACAACGAATGGGACAAGGCCAAGAAGGTCGCCGCGTCCATAGAAGAGATAACGCTCGAAAAAGTCGCATCCATAAACGAGGACTTCGACCGCAAATTCGTCGCCATCGAGCTCAACCGCGAGGCGCTCAGGAACCGCGGGCTCACGGAATCGGAAGTGACCAAGCACATCGAGGCAATCCACCCCGAATACAAGAAGGACGGCAACATGATTACCATCCGCTCCAAGAAGGATTCGCTGCGCAACATCCGCAAGATGACGAACCAGCTCAAGAGCACGCACCTCAAGGGCATTCCGGGCATAAGGCGCGCCATTTTGGTGGAAAAGAGGGGCTCGGGCGACATCACGATTGCGACGGACGGCTCGAACATGGAGGAAGTCTTCAAGCTGCCCGAAGTCGACGTTGAAAACACCGTGACGAACGACACCGCGGAAATATCGCGCGTGCTCGGCATCGACGCGGCGCGCAACTCCATCATACTCGAAATCCACAAGGTCATGGAAGCCCAGAAAATCGACGTGAACCCCGCCCACTTGGCGCTCATCGCGGACGCAATGACCTGCCGCGGCGACATCCAGAGCGTCGGACGCCACGGCTTGGCGGGAACAAAGGGCTCGATACTCGCCCGCGCGGCCTTCGAGGAAACCGAAAAGCACCTCGTGAACGCGTGCGCGCGCGAGGAGTCCGACAAGCTCACGGGAATCACCGAGAACATCATCATCGGCCAGACGATTCCCTGCGGCACCGGCACCGTCAAGCTCGAAATGGAACTCGACTAGCAAGCGGCTTCCGGACAAAAACAAACAAGAGTTTAGCCGCAGGCTCGCGCCGGATAACGGCAAGCAGCCGCGGTTGCTGCGCTAACCGCCTCAAAAACAAAAAATCAGGAATTAACGCCTAACCGGCCTTGCTGGGCTTCTTGTCCTTGGGGGCTTCCTCGACTCGCGCGCGCGGCACGTTCAGGGGCGCGCCCAGGCCGACCGAGTATGCGAGGAGCGTGCCCGTCGAGGCGGACGCGTAGTTGATTGCCGTCAGGACCTCTTCCGCGAAGTCCGAGGTGAGGAGCTTGTTCTTCTTCCAGTCGTCGAGCACCTTCTTGCGGCGGTCAACGTCTTCCAGCGCGAACAACTCGCCCTTCACGACTATTTCCGCGATGCCCTCGTCGTACTTGAAGGTGCAGGTGTAAGTGACCTTCAGGTTCTTTTCGTCCTCTTCCAGCTTGCCGATGTCCATGTGCACGGACAGACCCTTTACCTGGCCGTCCTTGAAGCGCTCTGCGCTTGCCGACAAAATCTTTCCGCCCGTAATCAATCCAAAACACCCCGCTTTGAGAGATAGAATATGGGCAACCAACCTTAAAAAAGCCTATTGGAAAGGCTCAAAGCTCGAAGCGCTCGCCCGGGCTCAATACCACGGGCTTGGTGCGCGTGTTCGCCTTGACGCGCGCCGCGAAGTCGATTTCGTCCGCCTGGATGCGCGGGAAGGTGTTGTAGTGCATCGGGATTACGAATCCCGCGCGCATCAGCTTGAGCGCCTTCACCGCGGAAAGCGGGTCCATCGTGAAAGTCCCGCCTATGGGAAGTATGGCCAGGTCGACGTCATAGTTGACCATCTCGTAGTAATCGTAAGTGTCGCCCGCGAAGTATATTCTCTTGCCGCCCGCGTCCAGTATGTAGCCGACGGGGTTCGTGCTCTGCGGGTGCTTCGCGGGCACGACGTCGATGTTGATTCCGTTCAGCGTGAACGAGTCTCCTTCTTCCACGCTCGCCTTCAGGCGCGGGTTGACGTCCGGCAGGTGCGCGAGCGCGTCCTCGGGCGCGACAACGTGTGCGAAAGTTCGCCCGGAAAGCATGGTAACGTCATAGGGGTCGCAATGGTCGAAGTGCTCGTGGGACACGAGAATCATGTCGCACGCGCGAATCTTGTCCTGCGTCGCGACGGGCGGTATCAGGCGCTGGACTTCGCGCGGCTTGGGAGACAGCCAAGGGTCCGTCAGCACGGCCTTCCCGCCCCACCTGATGAGGAACGTGGAGTGGCCGAGGTATGCGACTTCCACCATGAATTAAACCACTCGGGAGCGAATTAATTAATCTTGCTTTTCGAGGCGCGCAAGGTATTCGTTGATTGCCTTCAAGCCGCCGGAGGTGGGCTTTGAAAGGGACAAATCCGGGTCAAAAACCAGATAACCGTGCTTTTCCAGCGCGCGGATGAGGTGTTCCTCGTTCTCTTCTAGCTCGGCTTTCCAAGCGAAGCCTTCCTTGCCGGAAACCAGCGTCAACGCGCGCTTTACCTGTTCGTTGGTGAGCGTCGGAACGCGCTTGCGCCTTTCGGCTATGAGCTGTTCGAGGCGCGCGGGCGTCCGCCGTCCAATCACTGCATCAAACCATTCAGGCAAATTTCACACCAGCGAATAGCTGTGCGCGACTCAAATAAAAAGGGTTTGAGGGGCAAACGCCCCGAAAGGGAAACTACTCCATGTCGCCCATTCCGCCGGGCCCGCCCGACGGAGCGGGCTTGCCCCTCGCGGCGATGATGTCGTCAATGCGGAGAATCATTTCCACGACTTCGCTGGCGGACTGGATTGCCTGCTTCTTGACCTTGAGCGGCTCCACCACGTCCTTTGACAGGTCCGAAACCTTGGACTGGAACAGGTTCACGCCGAACGCGACTCCGCCAGCCTTCTCGTGCTTCGAGCGAAGCTCGACCAGCGAATCGATGGTGTCCATGCCCGCGGACTCTGCAAGCGTGCGCGGAATGACTTCCAACGCCTCGGCAAAAGCCTGAATCGCGAGCTGTTCGCGCCCGCCCACGGCGACCGCGTGCTTGCGCAGGCGCATGGCGAGCTCCATCTCGATGGCCCCGCCGCCAACCACGACGCGGCCGTCCTCGACCGCGCTCGTAACCGAGCCTATCGCGTCCACGAGGGCGCGCTCCGCCTCGTCGACCACGTGCTCGGTGCCTCCGCGAACGAGTATGGTGACGCTCTTGGGCTCCTTGCATTCCTCCACGAAGACCATCTGTTCGCCGGCAATCTTGCGCTCTTCGACTGCGCCCGCGAAACCAAGGTCCCTTGCCGACAGGTCGTCGAGAGTCGTGGTGACGCGCCCGCCGGTCGCGCGCGCGAGCTTCTCCATGTCGCTCTTCTTCACGCGCCTGACCGCCGCGATGCCCGCCTTGGACAGGTAGTGCTGGGCGACGTCGTCAATGCCCTTCTGGCAGAACAGCACTTGCGCGCCGCTCGCCTTGAGTTTTTCCGCCATTATCTTGAGCATCTTTTCTTCCTGCTCCAAGAACGCGGTCATCTGTTCGGGCGAATTGATGTTGATGCGCGCATCCGTCTCCGTCTTCTCGATTTCGAGGGCGGAGTCCACCAGCGCAATCCGCGCGTTCTCGATGCGCTTGGGCATACCCGGGTGCACGATTTCCTTGTCGACCAGCACGCCGTTTATCAGCGTGGTCTGGGCGACGTCCCCGCCCTGCTTCTTCTCGATTTTGATGTAATCCTTGTCAACGGTTGTCTTTCCGTCGCGCTTTTCCGCGACCTTCTTGATGGCCGAAACGACCAGGCCCGACAGCAGGGCCTTGGACTCGACGCTCGCCGCGACCGTCTTGGAGCCCATGCTGATTCCCGCGATTTGCTCCAGCTTCTTGACGTCGTCAATGGAAACCTTCTCGCTGCACGCGTTCAGCTCGCTGATTGCGCGCGCCGCGGCGCTCTTGTAGCCGCCGATTATGGTGGACGCGTGAATGTCCTGGTCGAGCAGCTCGGAAGCCTTCTTGAGCATCTCTCCCGCCAGCACGACAGCGCTGGTGGTTCCGTCGCCCACTTCCTCGTCCTGCGTCTTCGCGATTTCGACGAGCATCTTGGCGGCGGGGTGCTCCACGTTCATCTCCTTGAGAATCGTCGCCCCGTCGTTCGTAATCACGATGTCCCCCATCTCGGAGACCATCATCTTGTCCATGCCGCGCGGGCCCAGCGTGCTCTTGACCGCGCTGGCGACCGCGTAAGCCACCGCGATGTTCGTGCGCTGGGCGTCCCTGCCGAAAACGCGCTGGCTGCCCTCGGGCAAGACCAAAACTTGCTGCCCGCTCAATTGTCCCTGCTGCATATCAAACCCACCTCAATAAGCATTTAAACGATTCCAACCGGAATAGGTCTCGGCTGAGTATATAGCATAACCGGCCAAGAATACCTTAATATCAATATAGCCGAGAAATATTTAAACCCTTTCAAAAAGGCGGGGATTGGACGATGAAGGAACTCGTGACGGCAGCGCTGCCCTACGCAAACGGCGACTTGCACCTAGGCCACCTCATGAGCACTTACCTCCCTGCGGACGCCTACAGCCGCTACTGCCGCCTCCGCAGCAGGGAAACGCTGTTCGTGTGCGCAACCGACGAGCACGGCGCCCCGATTCAAATCAAGGCCGAGCAGGCCAAGACCAAGCCAGAAGACTTCGTCAAGAAATACCGCGACAGGCACGCGCGCGACTTCGCCAAATTCGACGTTTCCTTCGACTCTTTCCACCACACGCACTCGCCCGAGGACGAGAAGGCGACGCTCGAGTTTTACGGGGCAATCAAGGCAAAAGGCCTGTTTTACGAGAAGACGATCGACCAGACGCACTGCCCAAAGTGCGACCGTTCCCTGCCCGACAGGTACCTGAAGGGAACATGCCCGTTCTGCGGCGCAGCCGAACAGTACGGCGATGGGTGCGAAAAATGCGGGAAAACCTACCAAGTGCGCGACCTGGCGGACGCCAAGTGCGCGCTTTGCGGGACCAAGCCGGAAACGCGCCCCTCGAACCACCTTTTCTTCAAGCTCTCGTCGTTCAAGGACTTTTTCACGGAATGGTTCGCCACTGCGGAGCTGCAGAAGGACGTGGTGAACTACGTGCGCAACTGGGTGGACGCGCTGGAAGATTGGGATATAACGCGCGACGGCCCGTACTTTGGCATACCCATACCCGACAGGCCAAACCAGTACTTTTACGTCTGGTTCGACGCGCCAATCGGCTACGTCGCGTCCACCGCGGCGTGGTGCAACGCGAACGGCGGCAGCGCCGACGACTGGTGGAAGGGCGGAGCGCGCATAACGCACTTCATAGGCAAGGACATCGTGTACCACCATTACCTGTTCTGGCCCGCAATGCTCAATGCCGCGGGCTACGCGCTGCCCACGCGCATCCCGACGCGCGGGCACCTGCAGGCGGAAGGCGAAAAAATGAGCAAGAGCCGCGGCAACTTCATCCTGTTGCACGACCTGGACTGCGACTCGGACTTCGTGCGCTATTACCTCACCTGCATCACGCCCAACGCCGCATCCGACATCAACTTCTCGAAATCCGAGCTGCGCGAAAAGGCGAACAAGGAGCTCGTGGACTCTTACGGAAACTTGGTGAACAGAAGCCTGTCTTTCATCAAGAACAAGATGCCGGGCGGCCGCGTGCCCGAAAAAGGCGCCTCGACGCCCGAAGACGAAGCCTTCGAAAAGGAAACGGACGCGTTGCTGGGCGAAGTCGCCGCCGAATATGACGCGGTGGAATTGAAGCGCGCGCTTGAGAAGGCGATGGCGTTCTCGGGCAGGGCAAACAAGTACTTCAACGACCGCGAGCCGTGGAAGCTGTTGAAGGAGAACCCGGCGCAGGCGCAAACCGTGCTGCACAACACGGCGAAGGCGATTTTCGTCTTAAGCGCGGCGCTCAGCCCGATTATACCCAAGGCAACGGCGAAGACCGCGGAAATGCTCGGCTGCCGCCTCGCCTGGGACGCGTCGGCGTTCAAGCCCGGAGAGTTGAGCGAAGTCAAGGCCCTCTTCGCCAAAATAGAGTGAGATCGCGGATGAAACCGCACTTCAAGGCGTGGGAAAAGGATTACAGGCGCAAGGGCGCGGTGTGGCGCGGCACGACCAACCTAACGCTAGATCTGCCCAAAGGCAGCCGCGTGCTCGAACTGGGCTGCGGGAACGGCAAGACGGCTTCCGCGTTGTCGCTCCAACCGGTTGAACTCCACGCGATTGACGTTTCCCCGACCGCCGCCAAATTGTGTGCAGAGTTAGTCAAGCGCGTCGGGGGAAAAGCGGTTGTCAAGCAAATGGACGGGCTCTCGCTCAATTACAAAGACGGCTTTTTCGACGCGGTCGTAGCGTTCCATTACTTCGCGCATTTTTATGCGGACGAGCGGCTGCAAGCGGTTCGGGAAGCGCGGCGCGTGCTCAAGAAAGGCGGAAAGCTTTATTTCAAGGAGTTCGGTTCGAAGGACTTCCGCAACGGCAAGGGCGCACAAGTGGAGGAAAAAACTTTCAAGCGCGGCAAGGGGATAATCACGCACTATTTCACGATTGGGGAAGCGAAAGAACTGCTCAAACCCTTGACTGTTGAAACCGCCGAAACCGAGAATTGGACGGTCTGCCTGCGCGGCGTCGAATACGCCCGCCAGCTGGTGAAAATCTCGGCCGCAAAGTGAAGCAAGCGGATTTATACGATCCCGGGCGGTATTCCAGTTAATGCGAAAGCGTATTCCGGAAGGCGGGCTGTTGTTCGAGCACCCCGGCGGCAGCGTCAGGGTGAAAAGCTGGGACGGGCTCCTGACTTACAAGCAAATAACCCGGGAGCTCGGCGTCGACATGCGGACCGTCGTCCGCAATGCGCGATTGGGCTTGTTTCCGATTCTGAAGCACGGCGACGACTTTGTCGCCCCCGCAAGCGTCATCAGGCAGATAGGCGCGAGGAAGGTGGAAGACTTCGACTTGCGCGAGTTCTTGACGCTTCATGAAGCGGCGAGAAGGCTGGACGCCGGGGAAGTCGCAAAACTCTTCACCGCGGGCAAGGTAAGCTGGGCCGCAAAACGCGGCTGGGGAATCCTCCTCAGGAAGTCGGACTTGGAAGGCGTAGCCGCCAAGCCCTTCAGCATCGTCACCAAGCGCCACGCACGCGGAATCCTGAACCTGGGCGCACAAACGCTGGAGCGCCTGATCGAACGCGGCCTGCTCAGCCGGGAACGCGAAGGCGTGTTCCTCTCCGAAGTTGACGCGCTCGCCAAGAACAAGGTCGTCTTGGGCTATTCCGTCCCGAAAGGCGCGATGAGGTTGGATGCCTACGCCGCCTACATTTTTATGCCCGAAAAGGAAGTCGCGGAACTCATCCGGAAAGGCCAGCTGCGCTAGGGGCTTTCGAAAATGTACGGCGAAATATACATTTTACCCGCAAGACTGCCGTCGCCGGAAGAGGCGAAACTCGACGAAATGCGCGAAAATCTCGCGCGCCTCGTCAAAAAAGTGGGCTCGATGCCCCGCGGCACCACCGTGGCTGCCAGACCGTTCGAAGGGCCGCCGACCGCCGAAGAAACGATTGCGCGGATCCGCGAAATAATGATGAAAAAGCGCGGCAAGGGTCAGTAGGGCAGCACGCCGCTGTTTTCCACGGCTTCGAACAGCGCCTTCGCGACTTCTTCCTTCGGCTTGGAAGCGTCGATTATTACGATTTTCTCGTTCGGGAATATTTTGGGCATTTCCAAATAGGTTTCCCGCACTTTATCGTGGAACCCGCTGTCCGCGTCGTCGAACTTGTCCTTCGCGCGGCCGTCCATGCGCCCGCGCGCGACGTCGAACGGCACGTCGAGAATCAACGCCAGGTCAGGCGACTTGAGCCCCTCGTGCGCCTTGACGATTTCGGCGACTGGAACGCCTTGCGCGTGCTGGAACGCGACGGTCGAATACTTGAAGCGGTCGCACAGCACCACGTAGCCCTTCACCAGCGCTGGCAGGATGTGGTTTTCCAAGTGCTCGCGCCGGTCGGCCACGTACAAATCCAAAAACTCGCGTGCGTGCGCAGTCGCGTCCTTTTCCGCCGCCAGGCGCTCGCGGATTTTTTTGCCCACCGTCCCGTTCGTGGGCTCGCGGGTCAACAGCAGCCCGTCGTACTTCTTGCTGCGGCCCATTATGAATTCCTGGAGCCGCATCATGGCGTGCCCCTTGCCCGCGCCGTCCACTCCGTCAACGATTATGAAAACCCCGTTCAAAGCAACACCGACAAATAGAATCCCCGAACCGATTTTAAAGCACGCGCCTTGGCGCCTTCGCAGCCGAAAAAAAGCGGTTTAAATAACGCGAGGATTACACTTGCGGTGGTAATGCCGCATGAAAACCAGAAATAATTTCCTATTAATCGCGCTGCTGCTTGGTGTTGCACTCTTGTTCGTCGGCTGCCTCGACGGAAACGGGACTGCGACGCCCACGCCTTCGATTCCAACGGTCACCCCGACAAGCGCGCCAACCGCGTCAATTGCTCCTTCCGCCACGGCTTCCGCGGCTGAACAGGGCTGCATCGCGTCGGGCGGGACGGTGACTACGGCGAACTGCTGCGAAAGCGCCGGCGACTTCCCGAATTCCTGCGCCATCGGTGCGTGCGGTTGCGCGCCGGAATACAGCCATCCCGTCAAGATATGCGGATGCGGGAACAAATGCTTCAACGGGGACACTTGCGTGACTTTTGAAGAAGGCGACAGGGCAGCGTCTGCGTCTACTGACCGCTTCGTTTGGATCGCCAGCAAGGATTCCAGCAAGGTAGCCAAACTTTACGAGTCCAACGGCACTTTCGCGGGATTCTACGCCGCGGGGGCGGTCCCCGTGAGCGTCGCGGTGGATGCTGAAGGTAACGTGTGGGTCGCGGACGGAAGCGAAGGCAACGGCGAAGTCACCAAGCTAAACCCGACCGGCGCATTCATAGGCACCTACGTTGTTGGCACCGCCCACAAGGAAATCGCGATAGACCCGTCCGGAAACGTGTGGGTCACAGACATCGGCGACAAAATCGACAAGCTCGCACCCAACGGAAGCGTCCTCGGCGTTTTCACCGTGGGAATGGACCCCGTTGACATACTCGCCGACGCGGACGGAAACATTTGGGTCAGCAACACGCCCACCGCCGAAGTGAACGGGGACATAGTCAAACTCGATTCCGAAGGCAAAATCATCGGCAACTTCACGTTTTACCCGAGCACGGGCCTCTTGGCGCTCGACGCGGACGGCAACATCCTGGTTTCGAGCGTTGGCAGCCAAATAATAAAACTCGACTCCAGCGGCAGGAAAGTCGCGGAATATAACTACAGCGGCGCGATTGACATGGCGCTCGACGCGGACGGAAACATCTGGTTCACGGACAGCGCGGAAGAAGGCACCGTGACAAAGCTGGACTCCGGCGGCGGGCTGCTCGGCAAGTACGGCGTGGGCAACACGCCCTTGGGCGTTTCGATAGACTACGACGGCAACGTGTGGGTTTCGAACTACGAAAGCAGCTTCGTGACCAAGCTAAACGGCGAAACGGGCGCGCTCATCGGGAACTACGAGACCGGCGGCTGCGACTGGAACTTCGGCGACGCCACCGGCTTCGCGTACCACCACTTCGTGCTGCGCGACCGCTGAAGCGCGCACGAAAGTGCTCCGATCGGGATTTGCAACGCCTTGCCTTTCTTTTGGGAAAAGAAAGGCGATGGCGCCGCCAAAGAAAACTCGCTTCAAAAAAATTCCTTAGTGCTCCGATCGGGATTTGAACCCGAGTTGCAGGATTTCCACCGCTTTTTCTTTTAGTGCAGGTTTTCTTTTTCCTGCCGGGAAAAAGAAAAAGTGCTGAGAGTCCTGAGTCCTTGACCGAGCTAGACGATCGGAGCGATTACAGGGTTCTGGGGCGCGCGGGTTAAAAACCGTTTTTCTAAAGCCCGAACGCGAGCTGGAACACGAGGGCGGCGGCGGGTATCACGAGGTTGTCGTCCGCCGGGAAGTCGCACGACTCGACCGCGGCGAGCAGCGCCGCGTAAAACAGGGCGGCTTGCAGGGGTATGAAGAGCGAGGCGAACGCCGCGCCGGCGGCGAAGAACGCTATCGAACCCTCCCAGGTTTTCTCCTTGTTGTAAGGAAGCGCGTGCGAACCCGCGATTCCCGCGAGCGTGGCCAGCCCGTCGCCAAAGGAAAGGATGGCGATGACGGCCAGGGTGAACGCGAAGTTTGTGGAAAAAGTCGCGAGCAGGAGGGCGCCGGTTACGAAGAAGAGCGCGCCTTCGCCGGGAAAATCCGCGTGCCTGCGTTCCAGCGCCGCGAACAGGAGCGCGACGAATTCCGGCTGGTAGCCGAGCATCCACAACCCGATTATCGCCAGGCCCGCGAAGAACGAAAACGCGAGGAAGGCAACCAGTGCCGCCTCGCCGTACCACGCGCCTATCGCGATGAGCAGCGTCCCGAATGCGACGTGCACCAGCTTGCGCGGAACTTCCACCCTCATTCCAACAGCCCGTGCTTCTTGACGAATTTGGAGTGCCTGAAGCGGTTTACCGCCAGCCAGACGAGGAAGTAAACCGCGGCGCCGAACGCCAGCCCCGCGGCGGCCTGCGAAACCGTGTGCACACCCAGCAGCACGCGCGAACCGGCAATCAAAAGCGCGGCGGGCAGGAAGAAGAACAGCCAGGGCGTGCCCATGGATGCGACGGCGAAAACGCCCGCGACGGACGAGTGGATGGACGGGAAGCCGTAAGAGTCGGGGCATTCAGCCATGCCTGCGCAGGGCCGGTCGACGGCGTAAAAGTTCTTGGCTATCGGCGAAAGCAGCGCGGCGAGCAACAGCGCGGCTATGAAGATTTTCTTGTGCTTGAAGCCGTACAGTCCGATGATTGTGAACAGCGCGAGGACGAAGTAATAGTATTCGTCAATCCAGGAAAACGCCCAAACCGCCAAGTCCATGAATGCTTATAGGGCGGCGCAGGGTTTTAATTCGTTCCACCCACAATAATTTCGCCGCCGGTGTAGCTCAGCTGGCTAGAGCGCCAGATTCATAACCTGGAGGTCGAGAGTTCAAGTCTCTCCACCGGCATCATTCTCCGCCGCGAAAAATTTCCACGGAATACTCGCCGGCTTCCGAGCGCGTGACGATTTCGTGAATCGGCAGGCTGCGCTTGTTTTCCAAAAGGAATTCCTTGACCATCAAAAAGTCGCTGGGCAGCATCCCGATTTTGTCAAGCTCGCCGAGCTTGAAGAAGCGGCACTCGCCTTCGTCCGAATGCTTCAGTTCGCCTTCGCCGTTCCACTCAAGCTCGCAAAAGAACAATATGAAATGCGCGTCCTCCGCGCCCTTGACCGTTTCCGAGGCAACGCCGCGCAGCGCCTTGAACTCGGCGGACAAACCGGTTTCTTCCTCGAATTCGCGGATTGCAGCAGCCGCAGGGTGCTCGCCGAACTCGATTTTTCCGCCCGGAACCGACCAATAGCCCGCGTACGGCGGCTTGACGCGCTTGAGCAGCAGTATCTCGCCGTTGCGGACAAGGGCGGTCATCACTATCGCCTTGGGCTTTTCACTCACTTCTTTCCCCTCGCGAAGCTCTTGCTGCCCCCGCCCTTGGCTCCTGTTTCCAAAAGCAGCTTCACCGCATCGCTCTTGCTTCCCTCGTGCGTGGCTACGGCGACGAAGCCGTCCGTAGTCGTTATCACCGCGTCGGCGCCCGCCTTTGCCAAATCCAAGGCGATTTTTTGCGCCAGTTCGGGCGTTGCCGAAACCGTCTTCGAGACCTTGCGCTGCGCTTTGCCGGACAGGCCAACGGTCTCTTGGGCAACGATCAGGCGCGCCGCTTCCTCTTGAAGCTTTTCTATTTCCTTGCCGCGCGCCTTCCATTCCTCGAATTGCTTGCGGATGGACGACGACAGCGCCGTCTTGGTGGAATACAATTGTTGGGCCGCGTCGTCCAGCAGGCGCTCCTCCTCCTGGACGAACGACAGGGCTGCGGGACCGGCCTTGTAGCGGAAGCGCGTCACGCCGTCCTGCACCTGTTCGACGCCCGTAATCTTGAAAAATCCTATCTCGGAGGTGTTGTGCCTGTGCAAGCCGCCGCACGCCTCAACGTCGATGCCCTCGACATCGAGCACGCGTATGCGCTTGCCGATTGCGCCGCCGCCCTGGTAAATGCGGTAAGAGTATTTCCGTTCCGCCTCGCCGCGCTCCATCTCGAAAACGCGGACCGGGTGGGCTTCGCGGATGAAGCCGTTCACCAGCGCCTCGATGGCGTTCACCTTGTCGCGCGACGGCTTCTCGTAGTGGGCGACGTCTAGATGTGCTTCATCCGCGTCCTTGCGGCTGCCGCACTGCCAGACGTGGTTGCCGAGCACGCGGCGGCAGGAAGCGTTCAAAACGTGCGTTGCCGTGTGGTGGCGCGTAATGGCGTCTCTCCTCAGCCGGTCGACGCGCATCCTGACTTTTTGTCCCGCCTTGAAGGAGCCGCCCTGCACTTTGTGCATTACCACTCCGTGCGACGCCTGCACGTCAACGACCGGCGAGTCGTCCAGCCAGCCCTTGTCGCCGCACTGCCCGCCGCCTTCTGGGTAGAACAGCGTCGCGTCCAGCGCGACCAAGTCGCCCTTGACTGCCGCTACAACCGCGTCACCCTCAAACTTGCGGTCGTCATCGTAGTACGCGCGCCTCGTGGGCTTCACGCCCTCGAACGCCGGCTTTTCCTCCCTCTTCTTCTCTTCCATCACGTGCTTGGATGTGATTTTCGCGTAGTAATCCGACGGGATTGCGACTTCGATTCCCCTTTCGTGCGCAACGCGCTCCAGCAGTTCGGGCGTGACGCCGTGCGACTCGTAAAGCGTGGCCATTTTTTCCGCGGTCAGGCCGCCGGGCTTCGACAGGATTTGTTCGCTCGTGGAGCGCGCCTTTTCCAGCGATTGCGCGTACTTCCGCTTTTCCACCTCGAAAATCTCGTTCACCGAAGGCAGCGCCTCGCGCAGCTCCGGATAAACGTCTTTCAGGTCTTCGGCGTGCATTTCGAACACGCTCGCGAAATCGAAGTCGAAGTCGTACTCGGTTGCGAAGCCCAGCGCCCTGCGCAGCAGAACGCGCAAATTGTAGCCGCCCGCGGAGTTGGACGGCAGGCCGCCGTCCGCGAGGGCGAACAGGAGCGAACGCGTGTGGTCGGCAATCGCCCAAACGCCCTGCACGGGCGCGATTTCCGATTCCAGCTCCTTGAGCGTTATGCCCAGCTTTGACGCGATTTTCTTTTTCTCTTCCCTGAAGTCGCGGACGCTCTCCACGTCAAGCCGCGAGCTGATTGCCGCGTACTTTTTCAGCAGCGGCGAGTCCTTCAAACCCGCCTTCTTCTTCATGAACGCTATCTGCCGCGGGAAAGTCGCGTCGTAAATCGTCAAGTCGCCGCGGTAGTACCACAGCAGCCGCTCGAAACCCCAGCCGACGTCTATTACGCGCAGCGGCAGCTCGCGCTTTTGCGAACCGTCCCAATAGTACTGCATGAACACGCTGTTCACGAGCTCGCTTCCCTTGGAGAAGGACTCGATGCACGGCCCGAACGCCGAGAAGTCCGGCATTGCCCACGCGTCCTCGCCGTAAGTCAATTCCTCTTTTTTGACGCCGAGGACCTTCGTAAGGAAGCCGTAATTCAACTCCAGGCATTTTTCGCGCCAATAGCCTTCCTTGCCGAACGCGTGCTGGCCCGCCATCATGAAGCCGCTCAAATGCCTGCCGGTTACGCCGATGTTCGCGATGTCGGGAAAACGAAGGCAGATTTGGGGGACGACGAGCGGGTTGGCGGGGTATTCGAACACGATGCGCCCGTCCTCTAGGCGCTGGAAGTCCACTATGCTCGCAATCGTGAAGTTCAAGTCGTCGCGCCAGCGGCTGATTACGGGATAGCGCGGGATTACCTCGTGCCCGTTCTTCCTGAAGTAGTCCGCGAACTTCTTCCACAAGCCCGCGTACGTCTCGTCGCGCGGCTTGGCGCGGAAGAAAGAGTAATCCTCGTGGCTGGAATCCCCGCAGTTCTCGCGCTCTGCGGCCGCCCAATAATGCTTTCCGCACAGCGGGCAGCTAAAGCGCTGGAAGCCCTCCTCCTTGAAGAGCGGGGCGTCGTAGTACTCCTTGGGGTTCTTGGAGAACTCGGCGCGCAACTCGTCCTTTGAAACCATTGCGGTAAACTAGACCCGCTCGACATTTAAATGCTTAAAGATTAAGAGGGGGCGGCGGGCCGTAGTCCACCTTCTGTTGTCCACGGCATTCGACTAAGCGGCTCTCGCCCGTCGCGAGCGTTCGCAACGGGACTTTGGCCTTGCGCCCTAACGGGGACCGTTTCATCCCTGTCGCGGGAAACGTCGCTTTTCGCTCATCCTGCTCCCGCGCGGGTAACCGTTTCTGTTTCCCCGTCTTGCCTTAAGCAAGGGAACTCGCGTTCCTTCGATTTTGGGCGGGTGGAACTTCCTCAACGCCCAGCCGTTTGACGGGCTGGGCAACGACGGCCGTGCACCCGCCGCCCCGCTAGTATTGTGGTTTCCGCGGTTTAAAACACTCCCGAAAAAGGCGTTCAGATGCCTTTCGGTTTTCCGTTGTACAAGCTCATCAACTTGTCGAGCAGCCGCGCGTATTCAGGCACCTTGCGGTACAGGTTCTTGGTCTCCATAAAGGCGGTCTTCGCCTGTTCGTGCAAGGAATCGAGCGTATTCTTGGAATATTTTCCTTCAAGCAGCCCGGAATCGTTGAGTGCCCTTATCATGCGGTTCTTGCGTTCGGGCGCGAAGTCCGGCGACTGTATGAAGCGCATGAAACTGCCGAAAATGCGCTCGGCGTTCTCCTCTTTTTCAATCTCCCCGAAAATTGGGTCGGACTTAGCCGTCGAGGCCGCCACGGACAGCGAGTCCTTCAGCTCGGTTTCCAGTTGTTTGGCGAGGTCCGGGTTCTTGAACGACAAGAGCATGCGCGCGAGCGTTTCTGTCCGAGGCGGTACAGCGGACTCAAACGAACCGATTGCCTTCCCGAGCATCCCGCGCGACGCGAGTTCGCGGGACAAAAGCTCAAAGCGGCGCATGCCTTGCTCGCTCGCAAAAGTGCTGTCGGATTTGGCAAGGACGCGGAACAGTTTTTCAACCTCTTGCTTGACCGCAGTAGTGTACATGGGGGCGTAACTGAACTTCAGCCCGCGGTCCGTAACACCGTGGTCCGCGGCGTAAGTTGACTGCGGGACGAAGTCGTAAAGATTGAACAGGCTCTTGAGCGCGATTTCGTAAACCGCGCGGTGGTTCGCCTTCCTCGCCACCTCGGCAATCGCGGCTACACGGCCAGCGGGCGTCAAGTCAGGGTGCGAGGCCAGCAGCTTGAACGCGGCCCGCAGTTTTTCGCGCGAATCCTCGCCAAGGCGCGCGTCGGCGGGTATTTGACGCGTAAGCGAGTCGACCAGCTTGTCGCGCCTCATGCGTTCTTCCGTGAAATCGAAGCCATTAGCTAAGACATGCGGATAGCGCGCCAGCGGCGCGTCGGGTCGCGAAGGGCGCCCTTCTATCAAGTCTCTTTCGACAGCCATGCTATAATGTGGTGAAAAGGAGAATATAAACGCTTTTTAGTTTGACGCGCGTTCAGCGCGTGTGGCGCGGGCGGACTTGGAAGAGGTTTTCTACTCGGCGGCAGCCCTACTCGGAGAAACGCCTTTTCTCAACGCGAAATACAAGGACTACGCGGGCTTGAAGGCGCGCGCCGAACTGAAGAACGGCAGGGTAACTGTGGCAGTGAGCCGCGGGTTCCGGGACGCGCCCCGCGAAGTGTTGCTGGGCTTGGCGTTGCATTTGCTTTCGGGCTTGTACCGCAAGCGCGTTGACACGGCACTTGTTAGGCCCTACAAGGAATTCGTTTCTGGAAAAGGGGCGGCTGAATTGTCAAACGCGCTGCGCGGCGCGCACGGCCGCGACGCCAAAGGCGAGGCAAAAGGCGAGAACCACGACTTGGACGAAATGCTGGACGGGCTTTACAGGGATTACTCTTTCCTGTTCGAAGGCGTGAAAAAGCCGCACGCCTGCTGGTCCAAACTGCGCGGCAGGCGGCGGCTGGGCTGGTTTGACGACGCGTTCCACAAAATCGTGTTGAACAAGGGGCTC
>PFPF01000058.1 GCA_002792915.1 Candidatus Micrarchaeota archaeon CG_4_10_14_0_2_um_filter_60_11
CTGCGCCGCCTGTCGGACGACAAGGGCAAGCTGGAATTCGAGAAGGAGCGCGTGGCGCGCGGCAAGCAGCTGGAGGAAGTCGAGCGCGCCCGGCTTGAGGAGCGGCTGACCGAGGCGAAGGCGCGCGTGGAAGAGTTCAAGGACGTGCAGCCGCTGGAAGGCAAAGGCAAGAAGGACGAGGCCGCGCTTTTGGCGGAGAGGAGGAAGCTGGACGAATTGATAAGCGGGCTCGGCACGCCCAACCTCGCCGCGATTGAGAAGTACGGGCAACGCGTGAAGGAACTGGAAGAGCAGAAGGCGCGGCTCGCGCAGCTCGAGTCCGAGAAGGCCGCGGTCATGGCGATAATCGACGAGATAGAGAAAAAGAAGAAGGCGACTTTCATGAAGTCGTTCGAGCACGTGAACGCGTCGTTCGTGAACCTGTTCAGGGAAATATTCCCGGGCAAGGGCTCGCTGTATTTGGAGTCGCCGGACAACCCGTTCGAAGGCGGGCTGACGATACAAGTCCAGCTCGAAAACAAGGAAATCAAGTATTTGGAGCTGATGAGTGGAGGCGAGAAATCGCTCATCGCGCTGCTCTTCCTGTTCGCTCTGCAGTCCGCGAGCCCCGGCTCGGTTTACGTGCTGGACGAGGCTGACGCCGCGCTGGACCAGGAGAACTCGCGCAAGCTGTCGCTGCTGCTGAAGGAGCTGAGCAAGAAGAGCCAATTCGTCGTCGTGACGCACAACGAGATCGTGTACAACAACGCGAACTGCCTCGTCGGCGTGGCCATGCAGGGCAGGCAGGGCAGCAAGATAGTCGAAGTCAACCTCGCCCAGATGAACGCGGAAAGCAAGCAATAGGCGAAAAGAAAAGCCGGCGCCGCAGGATTCGAAAACTAATCCTTGAAGGTTATCGCGCCGTAGTTGCACGCCCCCATGCACGCGCGGCACTCGAGGCAGTCCTTGGGGCGCACGACCGCCGCCTTGCCGTCGACCAACTCCAGCACTTTCGCGGGGCAGATGCTCACGCAGGCGCCGCAACCGACGCACTTGGATTTGTCAATGATGGGGGGCATGACGGGTTCACCTGAAAGCTTTTGCACGCAAAAACTTTAAATGGTTCCCGTGCCCGTCGAATGACGAAACGCCGCGGTAAAAAGGGTTTTAACCGCTGTCGGAGTGAACGGCTGCGGAATGGTACTCGACTATTTGCTGACGCCCAGGCAAGTGGCGCACAAGCCGTGGGACATGCTGTTCCTCGGCTCGCTCTTCGTGTCGTTCGGCATGCTCGTCGAAATCTTCCTGCCGTCGCTGCACGGCTCGATAGTAATATTCGCCATGGTGCCCGCCATACCCCTGCTCTGGTCGCTGCTCGTGCGCGAGGAAAAGGCGGACGAGGGGTGCTGCGGCACGGGCGACTCGCTGGTGGACGCCGTGGAAAGGGAAGGCGCGCTCTTCAGGCGGCACGCGGGCCTCATCGGCATCTTCGCGTTCTTCTTCTTGGGTGCGGTAATCTCGTACGCGCTCTGGTTCGCATTCCTCCCGCAGGACACGTCCAGCCACCTGTTCGCCGACCAGCTCCAGGAAGTCTCGAGCATCCGCGGCGCGGTCTCAGGCTGGGTGTTCAACCCGCAGCGCGCGTGGCTGCTCTTCACGCACAACGCGCAGGTCCTCGCGCTCATGTTCCTGTTCTGCCTGGTTTACGGCGTGGGCAGCATCTACCTGCTGTTGTGGAACGCGTCCATAATCGGCGTGTTCATCGGTGAAAAACTCGCGGGCGAGGGCCTGTGGGGCTTCGTTGACGGCTTCTTCGGCCTCCTGCCGCACGGCTCCCTCGAAGTCGCGGCGTACTTCGTCGCCAGCGTTGCCGGAGGCATAATAAGCGTGGCGCTGATGCGCGGCAAGCACAAGCAGCACGGCTT
Organism: Candidatus Micrarchaeota archaeon CG_4_10_14_0_2_um_filter_60_11; assembly: GCA_002792915.1. Taxonomy (GTDB): domain Archaea; phylum Micrarchaeota; class Micrarchaeia; order Norongarragalinales; family Norongarragalinaceae; genus UBA93. The sequence goes on from PFPF01000058.1 coordinate 1,905, forward strand.
CAGGCAAGTCCTCGTGGACGTGTCCGCGCTCGCGCTCCTCTCCATAATACTCGTCGCGGCTGGCGCGCTGCTTGAAGGAAGCTACTAATTGCGCACTACTGCTTGCACAATTTGACGAAATTCCCGTAAATCTTTTCGCCGTGCTCGGTGTGCTGGACTTCCGGGTGGAACAGCGTGCCGTAACGCGGCAATCGCTCGTGGCGAAACGCGTGCCACTCGCAATCCTTGCTTGACGCGAGCAGGCGAAAGCCCTTCGCCTCAACGACCTCGTCGTTGTGCGAAGCCCAAACAGTGAAGCGTTCGGGAAGACCGTCAAACAACCCGTCCGGTTCGCGCACTATTAAATCAACCCGCCCGAACTCGGGAACCTTGGCGGGTTTCACCAGTCCGCCGTAATGCGCGGCAATGAACTGCTGCCCCGCGCAGATTCCGAGGATTGGGCACTCGAGGCGGTCGAGATATTCCGCACAATTCCCCGCGGGCGCGCCTTCGCCGATGCGCAGGGCGCCGCCGCTCAGCACGATTCCGTCAGAGTCCGCAAGCTCGGAGAAAGGCGTTGCGTTGGGGACGAGGCGCGATTCGGCGCCCAAGTCGCGCAGCACGCGCCAGATGCGGTGCTCCCACTGCGAGCCGTTCTGCACCACCGGAATCTTCATTTCGATTACTCCCACTCAATCGTTCCCGGCGGCTTGTCCGTCAAGTCGAACACCACGCGGTTGACACTCTGCTTCAGCTCGTTGCAAATGCGAGTTGAAATCCTCTTGAGCACCGCGTGCGGAATTTCCGAGCAAGTCGCCGTGAGCGCGTCGCCCGAATCCACCGCGCGGACGACTACGGTCCAGCCGTAGGCGCGCTTGTCGCCTTGAACGCCCACGCTGCGCACTGGCAGCAGCGCCGCGTAGTACTGCCACGGCTTTGCGCACTCGCCGCGGCTTGCCGCCGACTCCAACTCTTCCTCGACGATGGCGCACGCCTCGCGCGCCAGCGCGACTTTTTCCATTGTAACTTCCCCGAGGACGCGCACCGCCAATCCGGGGCCGGGAAAAGGCTGGCGGTTGTAAAACTTTTCGTGCAAGCCCAGCGCCTTTCCGACAAGGCGCACCTCGTCCTTGTACAAGTCGCGCAACGGCTCCACGAGGCGCAAGCCGAACTTTTCGGGAAGCCCGCCCACGTTGTGGTGGCTCTTTATGTTGTCGCGGCTGCCCGAACCGCTCTCCAGCCAGTCCGGCGCAATCGTGCCCTGCGCCAGCCACTGCGCGCCGCTCGCCTTGGCCTCTTCCTCGAAGACGCGGATGAAAGCCTCGCCGATTATCTTGCGTTTTGCCTCGGGGTCCCCAACGCCCTCCAGCGCGGAAAAAAACCGCTGGGACGCGTCAACCTTCTTGACCGACAGGCCGAGCGCCGCGAAGTTTTCCATCGCCTGCCCAGCCTCCCCCTTGCGCAGCAGGCCCGTGTCCACGAAAACGCAGTGAAGCCGCGGCCCCACCGCCCGCAGTACGAGCAGTGCGGCAACCGTGGAATCAACCCCGCCCGAAACCGCGATTACGCCCTCGCCCTGCAGTGCGGACAGCTCGGAAACCTTGGATTCGGCGAACTTGGCGGCGTCGAACATAATGCATAATGCGCGAGAACCAATTTAAACGGTTGCGCGCTAAACAAAGGCATGGAGTTCAACAAGGCGCGCGACTGCGTGTTCGAGAGCGGCAAGGTGCGCGTTTACGCGAGCGACGAGATGCTCGCGCAAATGCAGCGCGACCGCACGCTCGGCCAGATAGGCAACGTGGCCGCGCTTCCGGGCTTGGAAGGCAAGGCGATGGTCATGCCCGACGGGCACGAGGGATACGGATTTCCGATAGGCGGCGTTGCCGCGTTCAACTTTGACGACGGAATAGTGTCGCCGGGCGGAGTCGGCTACGACATAAACTGCCTGTCCGGCGACTCTAGGATAGAATCAAACATGGGCTACTGGAAAAAAATAAGCTCGTACGAACCAGTTGCGTGCGAGGATGCGGGCAGGAGGATGCTTTTGGGCGGCTCGCTTCAAACGCTGAACGCGCGCAAAAGCTTCGAACCCAAACGAATCATGGCGTTCATGAGCAAGAACGCGGCAGTTTACGAACTAAAGACGCGCTCGGGTTTTTCGGTGAAAGCAAGCGCGGACCACCCCTTCCTGACCGAAGGCGGGATGAAGCAACTTGCCTGCCTAACTGATGGCGAACGGGTCGTGGTCCGGCACTTTGAAGGCGCGGAATACGACGCGCCCTTCAGCCTTGAAGGCTTCTCGGAGGAGGCAACGGGGGTTACCGCGAAAGTCATCGGCTATCTGCTTGGCGACGGCTGCGCGTCAAAAACGGGCGGAAAAATCCGCGTGCAGGCATTCGGAAACAAGAGCGACTTGGAAAAAATGCAACGCGACTTGGCGTCAATCGGCGTGAAAAGCAGCGTTTTCGAACGCACGCGCGCCTGCAAAATCAATACACAATACGGAAACAAGGAGTTCGTTTCCAGTTGCGGCGAACTTCACATTTACTCCCGCGAGTTTTGCGGGAAACTCGTGGAACTCGGCTTGCCTTTGGGAAGGAAGACCATCGCGGAATACGGGGTCCCGAACTGGGTGATGAACGCGCCCAAATGGGTCAAACGCCTGTTTTTGGCGGGCTTTTTCGGCGCCGAGCTGACCACGCCGAAAACTCATTGCAAGACCGGCTTTTACGCGCCCATACTGGCGCAAAACAAGAATTCTGAAGCCAAGCAATCCGGCCGGGCGTTCCTGATACAAGTGATGCGGTTGTTGGAAGAGTTCGGCGTTGAAACCACGAAACTCGCCGAACGGAGCGAACAACCCAACCAGAAGGGCGAAACGGTGCGCTTGAGGCTCGAGATATCCGCCGAAGAAAAAAACCTGGAAAAACTTTGGAGGAAAATCGGCTTTGAATACAACGAGAAGCGCTCCAACGCCGCGGAAATCGCTTGCGCTTACATCACGCTGAAACGCGGGCACACCGCCGAAAGAAAGCAGGCGCGCGAAAAAGCGAGGGAACTCAAGACAAAAGGCTTGACGATTAACGAAATAGCCCGCGAGTTAGGGCACAACAAGCGGTTCGTTGAGCGGAGTGTTTACGAAAAAACCGGGGCGAGGCTGACCCTCGACTTCGCTTCTTTTGAAGAGTTCGCAACGGAAAAAGCGAAGGAAATCAAAGCGCACGGCGGCATTTTGGACGAAATCGAAACCATCGAACCGGCAGGAATCGAAAAAGTTTACGACTTCACCGTGGAAGACAACCACAACTTCGTGGCTAACGGATTCATTGTTTCGAATTGCGGCGTCAGGCTGGTGCGCACGAACCTGTCGGTTGCCGAAGCCAAGCCAAAAATGCGCGAACTCGTGGACGCGCTGTTCGAGGGCATACCGTCCGGCGTTGGCTCGAAAGGCCGCATCCGCATCAGCGACGGGGAACTGGGCGACGCGGTCACGCGCGGCGCGGCTTGGGCGCTTGAGAATGGTTACGGCACGGCTGCCGACGCGGAGCACTGCGAGGAGGACGGCGCGATGAAGGGCGCGGACTACTCGAAAGTCAGCGACCAGGCGAAAAAGAGGGGCAGGCCGCAGTTCGGAACGCTCGGCAGCGGCAACCACTTCCTCGAAGTCCAAAAAGTCGAAAAAATCTTTGATGCTGAAAAAGCCAAGGCTTTCGGCCTGCAAGAAGGGCAGGTCTGCCTGATGATTCACTCGGGCTCGCGCGGCTTCGGCCACCAGGTGTGC
>PFPF01000017.1 GCA_002792915.1 Candidatus Micrarchaeota archaeon CG_4_10_14_0_2_um_filter_60_11
TTACGGGTGTAATAGTCACCAAGATGGACGGTTCGGGCAAGGGAGGCGGAGCGCTTTCCAGCGTGGCGGTGTCGGGTGCGAAAATCGCGTTCATCGGAACCGGCGAAAAGATGGCCGACTTGGAGGCGTTCGACGCGGAGGCGTTCGTCGGCTCGCTCGTAGGCTTCCCGAACATCGGCGCGCTGCTCGAAAAGGCGCGCGAGGCGAGCGATGAACAAGTTCTCGAGAAGGCGATGTCCGACGGCAAGCTGGACTTCGACTCGTTCCTGGCGCAGATGCGCACGATGCGCAAGATGGGCCCCCTCAAGCAGGTAATGCAGATGCTCGGCGTTTACGACTTGCCGGAAGAGGTAGTCGGGCAGAGCGAGGAGAAGCTGAAGCAGTTCGAGGCGGCGGTGTTGAGCATGACGCCCGCCGAACGCAAGAACCCCGACTTGATGAAGCAGAAGGCGCGGCAGCAGCGCGTCGCCAAAGGCGCGGGAATCAAGGAGGACGAGGTGAAGCAGCTGCTCCAAAACTTCGAGCGCGCGTCCAAGATGATGAAGTCGCTCGGCAGGAACCGCGGTTTTCTTAAAGGCATAGGCAAGCGCTTCCCCGGACTGGCGGGAATGAAATAATATAAAACCGCGCGTCCACAATTTTTGCGATGGCTAAACCTAAAGTCGCTTCCGGAAAGGGTTCGAGTGCTTACGTGGTTGCCAGTTTGGGGCACTCGGTCGCCAATCCCAACGAGGAAACTTTTTACCGTTTCCTGCAGCATGTGCTGGGCTTCAGTTACGCGCCGCATTTTGACGACTTGCGCAAGGCTGAGGGGCCGGCGTATTTTGTTCCCGACGCAACTACCAGCCCCGATGGCGCTTCCCATCATTTTAAACTAAATTTTTATTCGTCCAGGGGGTCCCATAAGCTTTCGCCGGACATCATACTGAAACTTAACGGCAACGAGCGCCTAGTTCCGCTGGAACTGAAGTACACCTACGAGTTGCCGCCACTAAAGCGCGGGCTTCCGGCGGCGCGCCGCCAAAAATATCAGTTTCTCCTCGCGCTGATGAATTCCATTCCACTGGTGCACGGCAAAACGAAGAACGAAGTCTACCGCGAACTCTCCAGATATATTGAGAACGGCAACGGAAAGAAAAACCCGCCCGCGTATGTCCCGCAACTCGCGGAACGTTACCGCGTGCTTTACCCTGCCGACGGAACGCCGCAACAGTTTCTTGACGACGTTTACGGTTTGTCCCGCCTCTTCGGCGAGTCGCGCTTCCACATTTGGAGTTACAAGCCGTTCGTGCTTTCATGGCAAGGCGAGGTGCCGTCGCCGAAGTTGGGAGTCCAAACGCGCGTGCTTCTCGGAGTTTCGCGCCAGTTCTTGAATTACACGCGGGCAAGGTCAGCCGGAAAGCGGCCGAGGTTGCCTTTTTCGGCTAAAGGCGCCGAAATGTTTGGGAATTGGCTGATTGCAGACAACGCGGTTGACCGCGACAAGTTTCAGCATGATCCCGCAGTCGTCGCCAACTTTTCCGATGCCTTGGATGTTTTGAAGGAAGTTCGCGCGAGGCGGATGAAATGAACTTCGAACTGTTGCGCGTCGGCATCGCGCTCGCGGGCGTCGGCTTCGCCGCGTGGCAGGACCAGAAGACGAGTTACATCGACGACAGGGTCCTGTACGCGATGATAATCGCGGGCGCGCTCCTCGACTTGGCGACGCTTGACGCAAACTTCATTTATCCGACCTTCCTCGGCTTCGCGTTCATCATGCTCCTCGGCTACGCCGCTTTCCGCGCGGGGTGGTTCGGCGCCGGGGACGCCTACCTGCTCGCGGGAATACACCTGCTGTTGCCCCTGCCCGTTGCGCTAACGCAGTTCGCCGTTCCCTCATACCTGCTCGTGCTGCCGCCGGTCGCGACGATTTTCGTGACTGCGTCGCTGTTCGCCACAGTCGGCTCGGCCGCGTTCTACGCCCGCAGGCTGTGGGGCGAGCACGCGAGCGTTTTCAAGAAGCCCAAAGCCGCGTTTTATTTCGTTGTCGCGTTCGGTTTGCCCGTAGCGCTGCTCCCGCTCGGCTTGGGCGCCCTGCAATGGTTCGCCTTTTCGCTGTTCGCCGAGTCTTCGCTCTTCTTCCTCGTTTTCAAAAACGAGGTCTCGGAAAAGCTGATAGTCAAGAAAGTCCCGCTGGCGAAAGTCGAGGATGAGGACCTGATTGCAACCGACAAGATGCCCGCCGCGCTCGTAAAGCGCCTGAAAATCGGGAAAGTGGCGACCAAGGAAGTGATGGCGCGCCTGCGGCGGGCCCGTGTTTCCAGCATTTGGGTGCACAAGAGCCTGCCCCGCTTCGGGCCGTACATACTGGCCGCCTTGCTTGCCGCGCTGTTGACGGGCGACTTCGCGGCGTTCCTGCTATTGTCTTAAAAACGCGCGTCGCGTGATTAAAACTCATGAAGGGAGCCGAAAAGATTTTCGCGGAAGTCGCGCTGGAAATATCGCCGATGCCCGCCGAGGCGAAGCGCGAGAAGGAGTTCGCGCTCGAAATCTGCAGGATTCTGGAGAAGAACCTCAAGGGCGAAGGCGTAGAATGCGCATTCGTGGGCTCGGCCGCGCGCGACACGGGCCTCAAGGGCGACAACGACCTGGACTTGTTCGTGCAGTTCCCGCGCGACAAGAGCGAGGATTATATCGTCAAGAAGACCTTCGAAGCCGCGCGCAAGATTCCCGGCGAGTGGGTGACGCACTACGCCGAGCACCCGTACCTGCAGGCGCAGCTGGGCGCCTTCAAGGTCGAAGTGATTCCCTGCTTCAGGATGGCCGCCAACGGCGAGCTCAAGAGCGCGGTCGACCGCTCGCCGCTGCACATGGCTTACTTGCAGGAGAAGCTGACGCCGCCGCAGCGCCGCGACGTGCGCCTCTTGAAGAAACTCCTAAAGACCGCGGGCATTTACGGCGCGGAAATCAGCATCGAAGGCTTCTCGGGCCTGTTGTGCGAGTACTTGATACTCAACTACCGCAACCTGGAAACGCTAATCGAGTCCGCCGCGAAATGGAAGGCGCCCGTGTTCGTCGACTTGGAAGGGTTTTACATAGACTCCACGCAGCCGGAATTCGACGCGCCGCTCGTGCTAATCGACGCGATTGACAAGAAGCGCAACGTTGCCGCCGTGCTCAGCGAAACCAACTTCCACAAATTCGTTTCCCTGTGCCAGGCGTTCCGCCGCAGGCAATCCCGCGACTTCTTCTTCCGCCCAGCAACCAAGGCGCCGTCCCGCAACGAAGTGGCGAAAAAGCTCAAGGCGCGCGGCACGCACTTCTTGCTGCTCTCATTCGGAAAGCCGGAACTAGTGGAAGACATACTCGTTCCGCAGCTGCGCAAGACCGCCTCCGCGATAACGCGGGAAATGCGCGCCGCCGGCTTCGGCGTGGTGGACTACGCCTATTACGCGGCCAACAACTGCGGCGTGCTGCTTGAACTCGCGTCCAGCCAACGCCCGTCTGTGGAACTCGTGCAGGGCCCGCCGGTGCGCGAAGAGGCGGCATGCGTCAACTTCTCGAAGGCGCATTCCGCGGCACTCCGCGGCCCGTTCGTCAAGGGCGACCGGATTTTCGTGGAAGAGCGCGTAACCGAGCGTTCCGCCAAAAAATTCCTATCCGGGCTGTTGAAGGACGCGCGCGCATTGGGTGTTGGTGCTAACCTTTCGGCACCATTGAAGGGTGCGGCGGTGCTCGAGGACGCGGAGCTGAACTCGGTGTCCGACGATGAAGCCGCGGAGCTGTGGAAGTACCTCTCCGCGCGCGACTACTGGCTGTAAAATCAGCTGATTAGCCCGCATTCCTCGACTTGGGCGTTCTCCACGCCTTCGACTGCCGCGACGATTTCCTGGTAGTCCTTGGATTCCTTGTCCTCGCACACGAACGACGCCTTGACTATCTTCGTGCCGAAAACGAAGTCCTCGATTTTTCCCGTGTTGAAGCCGGGCACCTTCTTGACGCGTTCCAGCAGTTCCTCGATTGTCACGCCTTCGGCGGGCGAAATCCTCAACAAAGTCAAAACCTTACCCATTTTTCCTCAACCTCTTTTTCAAAAGCGAACTCTTGTGCCTGCGCGGCTTGAACGCCCGCAGGCGCACGACTTGCGCGCCCGTTTTCTTGAGCGCATTCACGTCCGCGGACTGGTCATAACCCAGCACGACCACTTGCGGCTTCCATCGCCGCACGACGGCGTGAAAATCCTTTGACCCCCCGAGGACCGCCTTGTCCACCGCGCGCAGCGCGCCTACGAGGTGCAGCCGCTCGCCCTCCGAGAACAGCGGTTTCCTGCCCTTCAGCCGTTCGATTGACGAGTCGCGCGCAACGACGGCAATCAATTCGCCGCCCCGCTTTTTCGCGTTCTCGACGAACCAAACGTGCCCCGGGTGGAGCAAATCGAAAGAGCCGAAAACCATTACGAGCCTTACGGGCCTTGGAACCCGCATTTTTGGCACTTGTACTTGTTCTCGTTCTTGCGGCAGTCCGCGCACCGCTCGACGGGCGCGCCGCACTCGGGACAGGGAAATTTCGCGTGCTTGGGCGAAGCCCTGCCGCAACTAATGCAAGCCATACGGTAGTTACGGGGTAAAACCCTTTTATACGTTTCCAGCCCCAATCCTAGCGAGGGGCCCATAGTATAGCCTGGATAGAATGCGAGCTTGCGGAGCTCGAGACCGGGGTTCGAATGCACTTCTTTTGCCTGCGGGGCAAAAGACCTGCGCTAGAAAAGAAGTGCCGAAACTCCCCGTGGGCCCGCTTATTTTTTTATTTTGTTTTTCTATCCGCTACTTCTCGATTACCACGTTAAGCGTCTTGTCGCCGCAGGACGTTTCGCAGATGATTTGGCCGGGGTAGTAGCCCGAAGCGAAAGGCCCCAGAGTCACTTCGAAGAGCTTCGGCTTGTCAGAAGTCAGCTTCTCGTTCGGGTTCACGTCCGTGATGCTCGCCTTGCCCGCCAGCTTCTGGCCGACCGCGCGGCACGCCGCGTTCAACTCAAGGTCGTCTTCCTTGACCGTAATCTTGATGTTGCCAACGAAGCTGCTCTCGTCCGACCCCAGCTTCTTTTCGATGGAGTTCGGCGTCACCGAAATCGACGGCGCGGCTACGGCGGAAACCGACACGGAAACGCCCCTGCTCGTGTACTTCGCGCGTATGCGGCCCTGCGCGCTCGTGCTTTTGCCCGTTCCCGCCGGTGCCCTGACTTGCACGGAGAAAGTGTCCTTGGTCTTTGGGTTCAGCGTCCTGGTGTTCGGCAGGACAAGCCCGTCAAACCCGCCTTCGCCCACGAATTCGAGTTGAATCGGGTCGTTGCCCTTGTTGGTAACCGTCAAATCGACCGTGAAAGTGCAGCCCGCGCCGGTCTTGAAGCCGGTTTTCGCGGCTTCGACTTCCAAGTCCCAGTTGCGTTCCATTTCCACGGTTTCGGTGCGCGCCTCGCCGGACGCGAGGGTTACGCTCGTCATCTGCCTCTTGTGCTGGCTGTTGGCGGGCGAGACTTCCAGCGACAGTTCGCGCGTTGACGGCGCGTTTTCGAAGCGCGCCCCGCCGTTGTCGTCAGTGTACTTCGCTTGGCCGATGCGGCTGCCGTCCGAATTAATGAGCGAAACTTCCGTGCCAACGAGTGGCTGCCCCGAATCCATTTCAACGACCGAGACCATGAGCGTGCCGGGCACCGGGCGGAGGAAAATGAGCCAGTAAGCCAGCGCGAGTATGACTACCGCGAGCGCGATTTTCTGCCAGCCGACCTTGTTCACGGCGGGCTCTATCTTTTCGCGGAGTTCCGCGATTTTTTCCGCCAAACCGTTGCCGCCTTCTTCCATTCAATCAGCCTTTTTCTGGAACGCCCGCCGCGCTTCCGCGGGGTCGACGCGCAGGCGGTTTTCCGCCATGAATTCCGCGAACGAGCCCTTGAAGCCGCGCGCGAGCGCCTTTACTTGTTTTGCATCCAGCTTCTTGAAGCCCTTTTCCTCGAGCGCCCTCTTAAACTCTTTGGGTGGCACGCCGACAACGGCTTCAAGCGCCGCTTCCAAGCCCGCCTTGGTCAGGAAGCCCCCTTTGTACAACTTGAACAGTTCGCGCAACTCGTTTTCGCCGATTTCGTCCACCGCGACGCCTTTGCGCCTCAGTTCCACCATTTTTTCGGTCAAGAACGCGGCCACGATTTTGGGTTCCGCGGCTTTCGCCAGCGATTCGAACAGCGCGGCCTTCTCGGAACGGGCGACCTTCACCGCCAAATCCCTTCCCAAACCCATTTTTTCGTAACCGCTTACGCGCTCCTCGAACGACTTGCCTTGCTTCACGCCCGCCACGAGCGCGGCCGTCAATGCGACGGGCGGCACGTCCGTTTCCGGGTACATGCGCGCGCCCCCCGGCAGCGGGCGCAAGTAGTCCGTCTTCCCCCCGTCCGCCCTGCGCGTCTCCTCGGGCACGCCTTCGCCGACTTGCAGCAGCCGCGCGCGCACCGCTTCCAGCGCCTTCGCGTTGCCCGCGCAAACCATCCAAAAGCCCTTTTTCGGAAAATCCTGCAGGCAGTACTTCGACAATTCCTCGTCGCTGTGGATTACGCCCTTCGCGCCGCTGGCGCGCGCATAGCCCGCCAGCTCGTTGCCCAGCGTCTTGCCTTCGTGCATTTGTGTTTTCAAAAGGCCGGGGCAGTCCGCGGTAAAGCCGTAAACCTTTTTTCCAGCGAGAATCTTGCACGGCGACTTGGCAAACAGCCCGCTCCAGTCCCCGACCGGCGACGCCTTGATTTTGGTTCCCTTGAGCTTTACCAACGCTTGTTGGCGCTCTACTTCGTTGTTCACTAGTTCGGGCAGCGCCTTCAAGTCCTGCACGCCCTTGATTTCTATCCGGCTTCCGCCCTCGATTGAAATATTCACATCCTGCCGGATGCTCCCGATGCCGCGCTGCACGCGGCACGCCGAGCGCAACAGCAGGCCCAGCGCCTCGCAGAACTCCCTGCAATGCCCGCCGTCCCTGATTTCGGGCGCGGTCGCGATTTCGAGCAGGGGAATGCCCAGCCTGTCAAGGCGGTAGCCTTCCGGCGTTATCGCCGAGCTTTCCTCCTCGAGGCAAAGCGTCTGGATGCCGACGTCCGCCAAGCTTCCGCCGACGGCTACGAGCGAAGTGCGCTGGAACCCGCCCACCGCGCTGCCGTCCACTACGGTTTTTCGCATTACTTGGACCTCGTCCACGAGCGTCATCTTGAGCGCCTTTGCCACGGCAAGCGCCTGCTCCATCGCCTCGGCGTTCAACCCGTGCGGCGGCTCGTCGTCGCACTCCACGAGACAGCTCTCCTCAAGCGGCGCGTCGTAATTGTAAGTTTTTCCCAACGCGGCCTGAAAGACCGCCGCGCGGTCGATTGCGCCCAGCTCTCCCGCCGTGGCGCGCAGCCGCCTCGCGAACTTGAATCCCGCCTCGGCGTCCTCCTTGGACGGGTTCGCGTAGCAATTGCAAAATAGCTTGCCAGTATCCAGGCGCTGGTGGATTTCAACTCCGCACTTGAAGCCCTTCAAACGAAGTCTTCCTCCGTGAGCCGCGGGTTCAATTCGCCCGCGTAATCCTTGAGCAGTTCTTCCCTGACCTTCGCCGGGTCCTTGAACTTCGCGAGCAGCCAGCCGAGCTTCACGAACGCGGTTTCGGGAAGCATGTCCCCGCAATAGGTGACGCCTTGCGCCCCCATCAGCCGCAAGTTCACGTAGACGAACGGGTTCGTGCGGCCGTACAGGCACTGCGTCGCGACGGCGACGACTGCGCCTTCCTCCGCGCACCTGCCAACCGCTTTGAGCCACGACTTGTTCTTCTCGAAAGTCTGCGTGGGCGTGTGACCCAAGCCGTACGCTTCGATTACGACGCCCTTGTAACCCTTGTCCGTCAGCCAGTCCAGCTGCTCGGCGGGCGCGCCCGGGTAAAGCTTGACGAGCGCGGTCTTCTCCTCGAAACCCGCGTCCACCATCACCGAGCCGTCCACGCGCTTGCGGGCTTTCGCATTCGTTCCCTCGATTTTGCCGTCCGGCCATATTTTCGCGAGCGGCTTGTCGTTCACCGAACGGAACGCGTCGCGCCTGCTCGAATGCATCTTGCGAACCTTCGTGCCGCGGTGCGCGTAACAGTAATCGTCGCTGGGCGTGCCGTGCATCACGACGGCAACCTCCCCGTAATTGCTTTTTGCGTAATGCGCGCCGCACACCAAGTTCATCGCGCCGTCAAAACTCGCGCGGTCGGGCGAGCGCTGCGCGCCCACAACGGCGACGGGCTTCGAGCCGCGCAGCATGAACGACAATGCGGCCGCGGTATACGCGAGAGTGTCCGTGCCGTGCGTCACGATTGCCCCTGTTGCGCCCGCGTTCAATTGCTTGCCGACTTCGGTCGCAATCTTGGCCCACTCGCGAGGCGTCATGTCCTCGCTCGCAATCGTAAAGGGTGTTGAAACGCTGCTTATGGCCGCGACGCCCTCCAACTCGGGCACCGCCGCGAAAAGTTCTTCAGGAGTTAACACCATCTTGACTCCGCCCGTGGCGTAGTCCACGCGCGACGCGATGGTTCCGCCGGTTGCGACCAGCGCCACCTCCGGCAATCCTTTCATGGGCGTCATGCGCTTCGACGCGAATTTTTCCAGAACCGTCTTTTTCGCAGCCAACTTTTCCACCCCCGCGCCTTTAGCGCCGATTCCAACGTTGTAGCCGTTGTCCAGCTTTACGACAAGGCATTCGCCGCCGCCGGCGTCAGTGCGCGGCAGCAGGATGCCCTCGAAAACCGCGCTGCCCTTCGCGACGCGCACGCGGTCGCCCTCGCCCGCGCACGCCTTGTTGAGTTTTACGGCGGCTTCGCCCTCGTACGCCATGACTACAAGGTTGTCCTCCAAAGTTTAAAACCCCCGCGTCCATTCGGTTGCATTTTAAACCGCGGCGCAGGCAACAATTCAGGTGATTTCATGGCGTTGCGCGAAGTGAATCCAATTGAAGAAGGCTTCGGCAAGCTGTCGAAAGAAAGGCAGCCCCCGATACGCGACTTCGGGCAAAAAATAAAGCGGGCCATCCAGCCTTCGGTTTTGGCGAAACTCGGCATCGAAGCCATAGGCGAGACCGCGAACGGCAAATTATTCGTAAAGTTGAACCCCGAAACGGGCGACTTGCGCGGAGCCCTGTCGGTCTGACCCGCAGTCTTCAGCGTCGTGAACCGCGGCCACCGCGGGCTGAACCAGATAATTCCGGGACTGAACGAGCATTACGCGTACACGTTGTACAACTCCCCCGACTTTGCGAAGTTCGTTTCGGGTATAGAGAAGCGCGCAAAAAACGCTTCCTTGGAGTCGCGGAACGACCTCAGGCAAGCCGAACAGGCTCGCGACTTGGCGAAGGCGCGCAACAGCGTTGCCCACTTGCGGACATCCATCACGAAGGAGAAATTGCAGGGCGCACTTGACGCCGCCGAAACCACCCTGGCAAAGCAGCGCAAACTCGTACGCAAAGCCGACAAGCTCAAGCCAGAGGATCGCTTAAGCCTTAGAGTATACCGAAAAAGCGGGGTTCCGGCGGTCGTCTCCGGAAACATAATCCTGTTCGATCGCAAGCACCTGCCCAGGTTTCGGCCGCGCTAATGTATTCCCTGTCGCTGCGATAGGCTTTTTTCCATGTAGCCGCCGCGCAAGGCGTAGCCCAACCTACGATAGTAAGGTCTCGCGCCAACACCGGCGAGCACAACCAGTTTTTTCGCCTTGAAATCCTTCCTTGCAATCCGCTCGGCTTCCGCGAGCAGGCGCGCCCCGTAGCCCTTGTGCTGTGCGCGGCGGCTCTCCGCGCCGACGGGCGTCTGCTCGCCGAAAACGCGAAGCTCGCGCACCCCGCATTCGCCGCTTTCGTTGCAGCGCAGCCGCAGGAACGCCCACAACGCGTCCCCGTTCTCGTATGAAAGAAAAATTTCGGCCCCGCCGGACGCCTCGTAATCCAGGCGCGCCAGCTTGGGTTTTCCTTTCGCGTTCCTGTTGAAGCCGATTTCGCGGCAGCGGATGCAGCGGCAAACGATTCCCTTTTCCTTCGCCTTTTTGCGCGCGATTTCCCGCAGGTTGCTCTTGTCCACGCCCGCGGCAATTAGGTTCGTGGGGATGTCGCGGTCAACGCGCATAATCCTGCAGTACTGCGGCACGAAGCGCTTGGCTTCCGCGATGACTTCCGCCGCTTCCTCGGTCGAATAAGGCTTGAATTCGCCGCGCTTCCATTCGCGGTAAACGCGCGTGCCCTTGATTACGAGGCACGGATAAATTTTGAGCATGCCCGGCTTGAACCGTTCGTCACCGAAAAGCTGCCGGAACATTTCCAAATCGCTTTCCCTCGTCGCGTACAAGCCGGGCATCACGTGGTAGCAGACCTTGAGGAACGCGTCCTTGCAGTAACGCGTAGCCTCCGCAACCGCGGCCAACCCGTGCCCGCGGTTCACGCGCTTCAACACGCCTTCGTCCAGGCTCTGCACGCCCAGCTCTATGCGCGTCGCACCGTAGCCCACGAAGCGCTTGACCTCGCTTTCAATGCACCAGTCCGGCCGCGTTTCCAGCGTCAAGCCGGTTACGCGGTAATGCGCCTTCTCGTTGGTTTTTATGGCTTCGGCGAGCGTCCTGCTTTTTTTGCCGTTGAACGCCTCGTACGCCTTTTTTATGAACGCGTCCTGATAGGCGCGCGGCTGGCTGTTGAAGGTTCCGCCCATTATGATTAGTTCGCACTTGCTGGGCTCGTGGCCTATGGCTTCCAGTTGGCGCAGCCGGTCCTCGACTTGTGCGTAAGCGTCAAAATTATTCTGCCTTGCCCGGCGCGCCGCGGGCTCGAAGCCGGTATAACTTTTCGGCGCGTTTTTCGCCGTCGGGCAGTACGCGCATTTTCCCGGGCAGGGCCACGGCCGGGTCATTACCGCGATTACGCAAACGCCGCTCGCGCTGCGAGTGTTGCGGACCTTGAGGGTTTCGCGCATCCCCTCGCGCTCCTTTTTCGGGAGGGAAGCCAACAAGTCGGCGTTGCCCGCCACTTGTTTGAAGCCGAGCCGCTTGGCTTGCCTGCGCTTGTACGCCTCGATTTCCTCCTTTGCCATGCCTTGCTTTAGCTTCACGGGAAAATGAGTGTGGAACGCTTTATTTTAGGTTCGTCACGAGGCCGAACAGGGCGTAAACCGCCTGTTGCACGCTCGGGAACAGGAGGATTCCGTGGCTGGTCGCCTGCATGTCGCGGTACAAGTCGCGTTCCGCGCGCAGCTTGGCGGTTATGTTGCTGCTTATCGCGTCGCTTGACAGGCTTTCGACGTTGAATTTCACGTCGTACTCGCCCGCCTCCGAGGAGACAATCGAGTAGGTGACCGGCTTGTTCGAGTTGTGCGGCAGGAACACGCGTTTGGTTTCGACCCAGCCGCCCGGGATTCCCGTAGCCGTGATTTTGAACGAGTCGGCCGCGCTGGACTTGTTTTTCAAGACGAAGTGGAACACCGCAGGCTGTCCCACGCCCGCGGAAACGCGGCCCTCGCCTATCGCGACGTCGAGCACGTTCTTGGAAACCGTTATTTTGCACTCGACTATGAGCGTGGGCGCGCCCTCGTACTCGTCGAACGCCTTCAAGTTGAAATAGTAGTCGCCGTCAGGCGCGTCGCGGGCAATCGAGACGAACGCGCGCATCGGGCTCTCGTAAAGGCGGCCGTCCTCGCGTGTCCAGCCCTGCGGAAGGCTGTCCGCGTCAACCGACAGCTTGTCCCACAACGCCTCGCCGCCAATCGTGCTCGTCGCGCCGCTTGCGCGGTCCGCCACGATTTCCAGCTTCTGGCCGGGTCCAACGAGGCCCAAGTCCAGCACCCCGCTTTGGTCGACTGTCGCGGCAACCGGCTCGGTGACGGCCAGGTGCGCCGCGTTCAGCAGTCCCGCGGCGAGCAACACGAAAAACAGCGTTTTTTTCATGACTTTACAATACCCCCGCCGCATTAAAAAAGCGTTCCCTGCAGCCTTTTATTTTGCGGCCACCCATCCTTCATTATGCGCTGCTTCCTTGCGGTTGTTTTGCCCGCCGAAATAAGGCAAGAGCTTGCGGAAGTCCAGCGCGAGGCGCGCCAGCTGGGCTTGAAAGCAACTTGGCCCGGCGCGGGCGAAATGCACGCCACCCTCGCGTTTTACGGGGAGCTGGACGGGAACGCGTTGCGCGAAAAAATCGAGGCGCTTTCCGCCGTTTCATTCAAGCCGTTCGAGGCGGCCGTTGCGGGCGTGGGCTTTTTTCCCGACGCGTCGCGCCCCCGCGTGTTCTGGGCGGGCGTGAACGGCCTGGAGGCCTTGCAGGCGGAAACTTCGAAGGCGGCGGGCTACCGCAACGATAAGCCGTTCCACGGGCACGTTACTCTCTGCCGCGTAAAGGGCGGCGAGAACGTGGGCAGGCTGGCCGAGTTCGCCGCAAAAACCGGCAACAGGAATTTCGGCGCGTTCACCGTAAGCGAATTCGTGCTCAAGGAAAGCAAGCCGACCGCGCGCGGGCCGGTTTACATCGATTTGCAAAAATTCGGCTTGGCGGAACGCGGTTAAGCCACGCAACTTACGGCTTGTTGATTTTGAAGTCGCCGAGCATGAGCGCGCCGCACACCGCGAGCCAGACGGCCGTCATCGACGGCACGAGGAAGCTCAACAACAGGAGCAGCAGCGCGGCTGCCGGCGTGGGCAGGCCCTTGTAAAACGCCTTTTCGGCTTGCAGGTTGAAGCGCGCGAGGCGCACGAGCGCGGCGGACAAATAGAACAGCGCGGCCGCGACGGCCAGGAGTTGCATCTCTATGGCGAGGAACCCCCCGTAGTTTTGGAGGACCACGAACGCGGGCGCGGCACCGAAGCTCACGGCGTCCGCAAGCGAATCCAGCTGCTTGCCGAACTCGTCGGGCCTGGTTTTGCGCGCCACGCGGCCGTCAAGCCAGTCGAAGAAAACCGCGGCAAGCAGGAGCGCGCACGCGAGTGGGTAGTCGCGTGCGAACAGCAGCGCCGTGAAGCCCGCGGCGGCGTTGGCGAGCGTGAACCAGTCCTTTTTCGCTATGCCCCTCACAACGGCTTTAAACCAGCTTCGCCTTAATAAAACGCGAGGGCTTGTAGCTCAGCTTGGTTCAGAGCGCCAGTCTTATATGACGCGCGCGCCCCGCAAAGACGCGCGAAGCTAGGCAAACTGGACGTCGCGGGTTCAAAAACGACTTTTCCCCTTCGCGAGGACGGGAAGGCGTTGGAATTCCCGCCAGGCCCATTTTTTATTCGCAGTCAAGGAGGATTTTGGCTTTGAAGGTAGTTTCATTCGACTTGGACGACACGCTCGCCGACAAGAATTTCGACGACGCCCTGTGGCACCGCGAGATTCCCAAGCTTTACGCGGCAAAGCGCGGTCTGCCATTCGAAGAGGCGCTCGCTTTCTGCGAGGCGGCCTACGACGCGGAATCCGACAAGTCAATCCACTGGTACGACATTAATTACTGGCTGGGCGAATTCGGCCTGGTCGGCGAAAAGCAAAAGCTCATAGCGGAACTGCGCCCCCTTGTCCGCCTGTTCCCGGACGCGCTGCCCTGCCTGGCGCGCTTGGAAGCCGCGGGCTGCAGGCTCGCAATCGTTTCCAACGCGACGCGCGAATTCATGGCGTTCAAGCTTGAGGCCGACGGGTTGGGCTCGCACTTCGGCGACGTTTTCTCAATGACTTCCGACTTCAAAATCGTCAAGAAGGATGCCGCAGCGTTCCTCGGCATTTGCGGGCGGCTGAACGCACAGCCTTCGCAAGTGTGGCACGTGGGCGACCATTACAAATTCGACTACGAAGTTCCGCGCTCGGTGGGAATCAACGCGTTTTATCTGGACAGGAAGAAAGAAAAGAAGGGCGAATTCGTAGTTCACGACTTGAACGAGTTCGCGGACAGGGTGCTTGGATGCTGACGATAGTTTTCGCGGAAACCGCGCTGGAATTCTTCAAGGGCAAGGCTTTGGACGCGAACGACGACTGGAAAGAGCTGGCGCGCTACGACAACAAGGACAAGCGCGGGCGCCCGGACATAGCCCACGATTTGCTCAAGCTCTCGCTGGACAGCGAACTCAACAAGCGCGGCCTGCTCCGCGTGTTCGTGCACACTTTCGACGACCGCGTCATTACCGTTTCCCCCAAACTGCGCCTGCCGCGCGCCTACGGGCGCTTCCTCGGCCTGGTGGAGGACTTGAACAAGAAGAACAAGATAGCGTTCCAGAGCGACGTGCTCTTGAAAATCGAGGCGCGCGACTTGAAAACGCTGTTGCACCCGCTTCAAGGAAAGAAAATCGTTCTCGAAGCGAAAGGCGGGCACAAGACGCTCAAGGAGTTCTCGGAAATGATGGCGGGCGATATCGTCTTAATAATCGGCGGCTTCCCGCACGGCGATTTCCTTGACAAGTCGAACGCGCTTGACGGCTTGCAACGCGTTGCGCTCGGTTCGGAAGAGCTGACCGCGCCCGCGGTCCTCGCGAAAGCGCTTACTTGCGCCGAGCTGGCGAACGGGTTCTAGCCTTCCCCTTCGTGGGTGTCGATTAGCCGCAGGAAGTTTTCGAGGCTTTTGAAGTGCTTGGGTTTGTTTTTCAGCGCGAGTCCGAGCTGTTCACTGTCGGTGTCCCTCAATTGCTCGACGACTTGGTCTTTTTCGGAGGGGTCTAGCGGTTTTGCCTTGGCTTCGAACTCCGCGTTGATCGGGTATACGCCCTTCCAGAATTCCAGGCCGTTGGGCGAGGCGCGAACGAATGTCTTCTTGAAGCGCGGCAGCACCGCTACGACTTCGTGTGGGCGCACGTACAGCCGGATGCCGCAGTCGTGTTCGAAGTGCATGAAGCTCGCCGATTGCTCCATTCCACCCGTCCTGTTCTTCCAACCAAAAGGAAGCTTTTCGATTTCCGTCATCTTTGGCGTTGCAATCCCCTCGCGAATATTTTGGTGCGCGCGCTTTTAAACAGTTTTCAGCGGGTTTAAAGCCCGCGCGCCTCAAAAAATAATCATGGACGCGCGTGCGGTCGCAACGGAACGCTGCGACTACCTGCTCAAGCTGGCCTGCTCCAACTGGAAGAAGGAGCCGTCGCTCGCCAAGCGTTACGTTACGATGGCGCGCAGGCTGGCGATGCGGCACCGCGTGCGGCTGGGTTCCAAAAGGTTCTGCAAAAAGTGCGGCGCGCCCTGGATTCCGGGCGTTTCGCTGCGCGTGCGGCTCTCGCAAAAAAAGGCTTTATATATTTGTCTCGGCTGTAATAAGGTTAAGGCTTTCCCTTATTCTGGAAAGTAGAAGGGGAAATTTTTCGAAGGGTAGATTGACGATGGTTATGGATATTGCGCCAGGCAAGGCGGTAGAAAAGATTGCGGCGAAACTCGAGAAGGACGGACTGCTGAAGCAGCCCGCGTGGGCTGTTTACAAGACGGGTCCCGCGCGCGAGCGCGTGGCGACTGAGCCGGGCTTCTGGTTCAAGCGCGCCGCGGGAATACTCCGCAACTTCGCGGCGAACGAGGGCAAGCCGATCGGAGTGCAGAGGCTGCGCAACAAGTACGGCGGCCGCCGCAGGCACGTCGTGCACCGCAGCCACCACCAAAAGGCGGGCGGCGGAGTGATTCGCCGCGTGGTCCAGCAGCTCGAGCAGTCGGGCCTGGTCGCGCGCAAGTCGAAGACTTCCGGCCGCGTGATTACCGCGCGCGGCAAAAAGTTCGTCGCGGAAGCGCTGAAGTGACATGGAAGATTACAATGCGCGGCTCGAGGAGTTGCGCAAGGTGCGCGAGTTGGCTGCGCGCAAGAAGGCGTTCGCGCAGCAGGTTTTGAGTTCGGACGCATACGAGCGCCTGATGAACATCCGCGCCGCGAGCCCGGAGCTGTACGAACAGCTCGTCGAGCTGTTGTTGGCGCTCCAACAGGCGGGCAGGCTGCCGGCAAAGCTGTCGGACGGGGAGTTCAGGAAGCTGATTGAAAGGGTGCTCCCGCAAAAGCGGGAGACTAAGATTACGAGGAGATGAACCATGGGGAGCAACAAATCCGCATTGAAGAAAAAGCGGCTGGGCAAGAAACTGAATCAGAACCGCCGCATGCCGATTTTCGTCATGGCCCGCACCAAGCGGCACGTCACGCGCAACACCAAGGCGAGGAACTGGCGCCACCGCAAGATAAAGGGGATTGATTGAACATGCCTGCCGAAGAACAATTCAAGGCGCCCGAACAGAAGAAGGCGGAAGAAAAGCCCGTCGAAGCCCAGCAAGAGCTCGAAGGCAAGAAAGAGCGCGCCGCGCCTAGGGAAGCCAAGAAAGACGAGAAAAAGGACGACAAAGCCAAGCGCGTCATAGTCCTCGAGCGCGTGGTCACGATTCCGCTGTCAACCGCCTACAAGAAGCCGCGCAACTCACGCGCGAACTACGCCGTGAGGCTGCTGCGCAGCGAAGTCGCGCGCGCGTTCAAGGTCAAGGACCTCAAGAAAGTCAAGATTATGGCGAAGGCGTCGCACGCGGTCGCCGCGCGCGGCGGGCGCTACCCGCCCAAGCGCCTCAAGGTCGCGTGCGCCAAGGACAAGGACGGCGTCGTGACGGTGGAACTCGCGTGACTTTCAGGATAGCGCGCACCAACGTGAACAAGAACCCGTTCATCGGGCTCTTCATGCGCGCCAACGACTCCATACTCCTCGTCTCGCCGCGCCTGCAAGCCGCCACCATCAAGGAGGCCGCGGGCATTCTCGACGTGAAGCCCCTCAGCATCTTCGTCGACGAGTCGCCCTATCTCGGGCTGTTCTCCGCGCTTAACTCCAACGGCTGCGTTTTGCCGCGCCTGTGCACGGAACGCGAAACCCGCGCGCTCAAGAAGGCGGGCTTGAACGTCTGCTCGCTCGCCAGCCCGCACGCGCCCGGAAACACCATCCTGTGCAACGACAACGCCGCGCTCGCCAGCCCCGCAATCCCGAAGAAGGAGGCGAAGAGGGCGGCTGATGCCCTTGGCGTCGAAGTCCTCCAGCAATCCTTCGGCGGGCTCGCCTCTTTTGCCGCGACGAGCGCGGTAACCAACCGCGGCCTGCTCACCTACAACGACTTGACCGAAGCCGAACTCAAACACCTTGAAAAGCTGTTCAAGGTGCACGCGGTCATCGGGACCACGAATTTCGGCGTGCCTTACAACTCGTTGAGCGTAGTTGCCAACAGCCGCGGCGCATTGGCGGGCGACAAGTGCACGGGCTTCGAAATGCAAAGGGTTTTTGAAGCCTTTTCCTAGATTCTAATACATGGACGAAAAGGAATACGCCTACCGCGGGCTGCAGGCGCAGGCAATGGACATCCAGCAGCAGCTCCAGTCGCTGCAAGCCCTGATGGCGGAATGCTCGGCCGCGGGCAAGGCCCTCGAAAACTTGAAAAGCGACGCAATATTCCCGATAGGCTCCGGCGTGCTCGTGCCCGCTACAACGCGCGGCGGCAAGGTGCTAGTGGAGATAGGCGCGGGACTCGTCGCGGAAAAGACGCGCGAGGAAGCGCGCGCGATTCTCAAGGCGAAAGCCGAAAAGCTGGAGTACGCGTTCGGCCGCGCGGAAGCCGCGCTGAAGGAAGCCGCGAGGCGCATGGCCGAGCTGGAATCGTCAATGAAGTGATTTTCGCGTGTTCGGGTTACTCAAGAAAACGCTGTCAAACTTCGTCGAAACCCTAGCGGGCAAGAAGAAGGACGCGGAAGCGACGCAGGAACAGCAAAAAAAAGAATCGCAGCCCTTGCAGCGCGCGGAGCAAAAACCGGAATTACAACAACCGCTTCCGCGCCAAGAGCAAAAACAATCCGAACAGCCGCAACCGCCGCAGCGCGCGGAAGAGCCGGAATTGCAAAAGCGGCAACCCGAACAAGAGCAAAAAAACGAGCCGCAACGGCCGCAACCGAGCGAAGAAAAAACCGCGCCGCAGGAACCCGTCGTAATCCAAGGCCAGCAGCCGCTCTCTCCCGTCGAGGAGGAAATCCTCCGCGAGGCGGAAGAGCCCGAACAAGAAAAAATTAAAGAGCGGGCCCCGCAGCCGCAGCAAGCGCCGCAACCGGAGCAAGGCAAAAAGCCCACGATTCAAACCGTTGCACCGCAGCAGCCCGCGCAACAACCGCAAAAAATAGTCTTGCGCGCAGCGCCCCCCGCGCCGCAAACCGAAGACGAAAAGGCGCGCCGCGAACGCGAAGCGCGGGAGTTTGCCGCGGAATTCGAGAAGCCCGCGTTCGAGGCGAAAGAGGAGGCGAAGGCGCTGGCGCCCAAGCTGGGCATACTCACCAAGTTCAAGAGCCTTTTTTCGGGAACGGTCGCGCTGAGCGAAGGCGAAGTCCAGCCCGTTTTGGCGGAGCTGGAAATCGCGCTCCTCGAAAGCGACGTTTCCTTCGACACCGCCGCGTTCCTGATTCAAGACTTGCGCAAGCGGCTGGTTGGAAAACAAGTGCCGCGCGCCGCAATCGCGGAAACAGTGCAAGGCGAAGTCCGCGGGGCGCTTTCCGGCCTGCTAGGCTCGCGGCGCGTCGACTTCTGGCCGCGCATCCGCTCCAAGAAGCCGTGCGTGATACTCTTCATCGGCCCGAACGGCTCGGGCAAGACCACGACCATCGCGAAAGTCGCGGACCTCCTGAAGCGCAAGGGCCTGACTTCCGTCATTTCCGCGTCGGACACCTTCCGCGCCGCGGCAATAGACCAGGCGGTGCTTCACGGCGAAAAGCTGGGCGTGCGCGTGATCAGGCACGATTACGGCGCCGACCCCACGGCGGTCGCCTTTGACGCGATTGCGCACGCGAAAGCCAACAACATCGACGTCGTCCTGATTGACACCGCGGGCAGGCAGGAGACGAATTACAACCTGGTGCGCGAAATGGAAAAAATGAACCGCGTGCTACAGCCCGACTTGAAGCTCTTCGTGGGTGAAGCTGTTGCAGGCCACGCGCTAATCGAGCAAGTCAAGAAAATGGGCGAGGCGGTCAAGGGAATCGACGGACTTGTGCTTACAAAAATCGACTGCGACGCGAAAGGCGGCTCTTCGTTGAGCATAGCGCACGAGGCGGGCGTGCCCATTGCCTTCATAGGGACCGGGCAGAATTACGCCGACCTGCAGGACTTCGACCCCGAATGGCTCGTCGAACGCATGATTCCTACCGCGGCTTGAAGAAGCGCGTGCGGCCCTTGTCGTTCTGCTCTTCGGCAACGAGGAAACCGTTCTCCACGAGCCGGTCCAGGTAAGTGCGGATGCTGCGCTCGCCCAGCTCCATTCCCTGCTTTTCCGCAAGCGCGTAAACGTCCCCGGATTTTTTGCCCTTGCCGATTATTTGCATCAATTCTTCCTCGACGCCCGACAATCGCGACATTTTCTTTTCGACCGACGGGTTGGTTGCACCGCCCGGAACGTCCTTTTCTTCCACGCGGTTGGCGTTCCTCGCTTCGGCACGCCTTCCCGCGCCCAGCAGCAGTTGCAGCGCCACGCGCGCGTCCCCGCCTTCTTTTGCGGCGCGCGCGGTGCATATTGCTATGACTTCGTCCGCAACCGCTTTTGGCGCGAACGCTTTCGCCGCGCGCTCGGTCACTATCTTGCGCAGCTGCGTTGGCGTGTACGGCTTGAATTCCAGCCTTCCGGCGGTGAACGCCGCGCGCACGCGCTCGTCAAGCTTTTGGAAGGCGTCGGCGGCGTTCGTGATGCAAATGACGCCCGTGGAAAAGCCGTGAAGTTCGCGGGTGCGCGTCAAGTCGTACAACACGCTTCCCTCGCCTCTCGCGAGCAGCTGGTCCACTTCGTCCAAGACGACTATCGGCACTATTCCTTCCTTTCGGCAGGCTTGCGCGATTCGCTGGAACACCTCGTCCGCCGCAAGCCCCCGCCTGGGCAGCGCCTCGCCAACGCACCTCGCCAGCTCGGCAAGCACGCTTTGCCGCGTGTACGACTGCCAGCAATTAACGAAAACCGGCTTTGCCTTGCTCGACTCTTCCAGCTGCCTGCACGCGTAGCGCACGCACGCCGTTTTCCCGACGCCGGTCCTGCCCTGGATGAACAGGGGCTGGGGCGCGCCGCCCGTAACCGCGGGCTTCAAGGCAAACCGTATTTCCTCGAGCTCGGCATCCCTGCCGGGCAATCGCTCGGGGAGATAGTCCGCTTCTAGCGCTTCCAACGAACGGAAAACGGGCATGCTGACTGATGGAACGCCGTGTAACTATTTATGCGCTTTCACGCGCACAACTGGTCGGCTTGCAGCTCCTCTATCGTGCACGCATGCGACTCGAACAGGTCCTCGCAATGGCAGAACGTGCCCGCCTTGAACAGCACTATCGCAGATTCCTTCACCGTGGTGCCGAAGAACAGCACTTTTTCGCCAGTAGTTCCCGTCTGCAAATAATTCTGGAGTTCCGCGCCCATCATGCTCTCGCCGCCGCCCTCGGCGGTCAACGCGAGCACGAACATGCCCGGCTCGATTGTTCCGCCGAAGTATTCCGGCGTTGCCTCGAGCGCGGTCGAGTCGAGCGGCGCGTCCGCCTCGTTCAGGTAGTGGGTGGAATACGCGTTCTTGTCCACGGCGACGCGGTACAGGTAATCCTGCGGGCTGCCCGCCTGCGCCCATTCCACGCCGAAGCCCGCGGTGGACTGCGTCGAGCCGTAAACCGGGTTGCTTACTTGGAAGCCGGGCAGGGTGAGCGTGTGCGTCCCGTCGACGACTCCGTCGCCCTCGACGTCTATTTTGAAAGTGTATTCCCCGCCCTGCTTGAGCGTTTTCGCGCTTGCCACGAAGCGGGCTTCGCTGTCGTCCTTTGAAGTCGACTTTACCATCCAGAACATGTTCGGCAAGCCGTCCGCTTCCGCCTGCGCCGCTTCCCCGTATTCCAGCGTTGTTTCAGTCCCGTCGGGCGCCACTACCGTTACCAATGCGTTTTCAGGGTGCTCGATTGGCGTTGCCGCAACGAAGCCGTCCGTCACGTTGGAAAGCCCCACTTCGGCCGCGAACGCCTCGGTCTCGTTGTCGTGCATCACGCCGTCCTCGCCTACGTGCACCTGCTCGTGGTACTGCAAAAGCGTCACGCTCGCGCGGTAAACCGGGTGCGGCGTGGCTTGAACAGTTGCCGCGGGTTCCGAGGCGGCAGCCGACGGTTCGGCCGAAGGCGCGGCGATTGACGCCTCGAGCGTGGCGTGCTTGACTGGCCCTGCGCTTCGGGCTGCGCAACGCAGCCGAACAACGCGAAAGCAGCCAGGATGAACAGTAGTTTTTTCATGAAGCCAGTAAACCGCGCGGGCGTTAATATTCGTTTTGCGGAATCGCGCGCGAACGGCTTTAAACCCCTCGCGCGCAAAACAAGGCATGGCACACCATGAGAACCTTGAGAGACTCTTTGCAGGCACGATTGGGCACTATTCGCGTGTCCTAGAAG
>PFPF01000027.1 GCA_002792915.1 Candidatus Micrarchaeota archaeon CG_4_10_14_0_2_um_filter_60_11
CCCGAGCAAAGGCGCGCCATCGTTTACGAAAAATCAAAGAGTATTTAAACGCAATCGGGCAGGATTATAGCACTAAGACTTAAGGTGAACTTTAGTTGGGTGCTAGACCACGAAAGTGGAAGAAAAAAGGCCACATGCGCTGGAAGTGGATCAAGAAGAAGCGCAAGCGCGAAAAGCGCAAGATGAAGCGCCGCGTTGGCAAGCTGTAGAAATGAACGGTTTGCCCGCGTCCGCCAAGGGCGGCGCGGTCTTCGTTTACCCGACCGACACGATTTACGGCTTGGGGTGCAACGCTTCCAGCGAAGCCGCCGTCCGCAAAGTCCGGCGCTTGAAAAAAAGGGACAAAAAACCTTTTTCCGTCATCGCACCCGGCAAAGCTTGGATAACCAAAAATTGTGTGGTTTCCAAGCGAGCCGCGGCGTTCATCAAAAATAAGCTGCCGGGCCCCTACACCGTGATTCTGCCGCTCAAAAACAAGCGGTGCGTCGCGCCTTCGGTCACTAACGGGCTGGAAACGCTTGGCGTGCGCATGCCAAAGCACTGGTTCGCTTCGGTGGTTGCGGAAGCTGGCGTGCCGTTCGTCACGACGAGCGTGAACTTGAGCGGCGGCAAGCCGATGACGAGCCTGAAGGACGCGGAAAGAAAAGTAATCGAAGCGGCGGACATCGTGGTTTATGAGGGAATCAAGCGCGGCAAGCCGTCGAAAAAAATCTTCTTTTGCTAGCGCCAGTCCACGGCTACTTCGTCGGTTCGCCAGTACGGCCTAATGTCCCATTTTTCCCGGTTGGCTTTCTTGCGCTCAAGCAGGCCCTGCCAGGCAATCATGACCGCGTTGTCCACGGCGTATTTGGGCTCAATCGGCAAAAACTTGGCGTCGCGCGCCTCGCACATGACGCGGCACTTCTCCTGCAACAGCGGCGAAGCCGCCACTCCACCGCCGAGCAATAGCTCGTTCTTGCCGCAGTGCGCCATCGCGCGCTCGCTGACTTCCACGAGCATGGAAAACGCGGTCTCCTGCAGCGAGTAGGCGACGTCTTCCTTTGCCGCACCCTTTTCTATTGCCTGCTTGGCTTGCGTGAACAAGCCGGAATAGCAAACGTCCATTCCCTTGACGCTGTACGCCAGCGGCAAGTATTTTCCGCGTTTCGAGAGTTCGTACAACGCCGGACCGCCGGGAAAACCCAAGCCGAGGAAGCGCGCGAACTTGTCCAGCAAGTTGCCCACGCCGATGTCCAGCGTTTCCCCGAACACGCGGTATTTCCCCGCCTCGAACGCGACAACTTGTGTATTTCCTCCGGAAACGTAAAGGAATACGGGGTCGCGGGCTTTGGAAAACAAGCGGCCGATTTCAAGGTGAGCAACGCAATGGTTCACTCCCACGAGGGGAACGCCCAGCTTTTCGGCGAGCGAATGCGCGGCATCCGAGCCGACTTGCAGGCAGTTGCCTATGCCGGGACCTTGCGCGAACGCGACCATTTCGGCGCCGTCAACCATTGCTTCCTCGATTATCGCGCCCGCGTTCTCGGAGTGCCACGCCGCGACTTCGCGGGGAACGATGCCCTTGCCCGCGCTCTTGTAAGACTTGCGGACGTCGGAAAGCACGCTGCCGTTGCCGTCCACTAGGGACGCGCCGAAAGTGTGGGCGGTCGATTCGATTCCGAGGCAAAACATCGCTTTTATTTTGTTGCCCGCGCTTAAAAAACGGTGGAGAAAATCGGCGACGGGGCTGAAGCAGTCGTTTACAGGAACGGCGAAGCGGCGGTCAAGGTGCGACCCAAAAAGGCGTACCGGCATCCCCTGCTTGATGACTCTTTACGCAAGAGCCGCACGCGCATCGAGGCGCGCCTGTTGGCGAAAGCAAAACTGAAGGGCGCCCGCGTTCCCGCGGTATTGGCGGTTGACGAAAAGCAGGGAACGCTGGACATCGAATATTTGGAGGGCAAGCGGCTGCGCGACGAGTTGGGCGCCGAGAACTGCGGCAAATGGTGCGTGGAAGCGGGCAAACAGGTTGCGCTGCTGCACGCAGCGAGCATAATTCACGGCGACTTGACCACGAGTAATTTCATCGTTTCGCGCGGCGCGCTGTTCGTTATCGACTTCGGGCTCGCGTTTTCAAGCCACCGCTCGGAAGATAAAGCCGTGGACTTGCACGTTTTCAAGGAGGCGCTGGAAAGCAAGCACTTCGCTTTCTGGGAGCAGGCGTGGAACGCTTTCCTGGAAGGCTACGACAGCGCGCCCGACGTGCTAACGCGCTTGGAAACGCTGGAAAATAGGGGACGCTACAAAAAGAAGGTGAAATGAACGAAGCCGATAATATTCCTTATTCTGGCGATTGTTGTTGGCGCAGTATATTGGCAGCAAACGCTCCCTCGCTGCAGCGATGGAACCGTTTACGACCAATGCAGCGGAAACAAACCGTTATTTTGTAATAACGGAACGCTAGAGCGGCGAGTTAGCCTATGCGGCTGCCCGAATTTAGACTATATTCGACAAGATGGCGAACAGTGTCTGGATCTAAGACACCCGGATGTAAGCAAACTTGAAAAAAGAATACATGAAATCATAAACGAAAACCGAGTGGAAAACGGTTTGACCGAATTAGAATGGAACCAGCAAATTGCAGAAGTTGCCAGAAATCACAGCCAAGACATGGCTGAACGAAACTATTTTTCGCACGAATCTCCGGAAGGATATGATTTTACGTGGAGATATGCTGAAGGAAACGTAATATGCGCCATCCAATTAGGAGATATGATTTATGGGGGCGCAGAAAATATACACAAAGGCGGGGTGTATGGCACCATACATTATACTAACGGCATAGAAACCAGTAGGGATTACAAAACCTTGGAAGAAATAGCGCAGGATGTTGCAACAGGGTGGATGAATAGCCCAGGACACCGCGCTAACATACTGACGCCATACTGGCAAACTGAAGGACTGGGTGTTGCGGTAACTTCGGATGGAGCAGTCTATTCTACTGAAAATTTCTGCTAATTGGTTTTGCAACAGTTACCGCAAGCAGTCAAAGCGCGAACGAAACCCAAATTGAGAGCGCATTGTAACAGGCGTGCGCGAGGATGCACGCGTGCAAGTCGTTCGCCTTGCGCAGGCCATAACCCAGTATGAGCGAAGCCACGAACGCGCCCGCGATTTCCGCGATTGAGCCGTAGCCGTAATGCAGCGCGGCGAAGACTATCGACGCGAGGATTACCCCTGTTTTTTTCTGCAAGTAGCCGCGGAAGAACAATTCCTCGGCAATCGGCACCAGCGTCACCGCGAGCAGCAAAACCGGCAGGCCCTGGCTGCGCACCAGTTGCGCCACTTTCCACGAGTCAGTCACGCCCAGCAATGCCAGCAGCAGCCCAACCGCGAGCATGGCGAACAAGAGCTGGGCGAGCATTGAGCCCGCCAAAACTATCGTTCGCCGCGGGTGGAAATTGTCCAGGGAAAGAGAACGCCTGACGCGCTTTGCGCTTGTGACGCCTTCCAGCTTGAGGAGCAGGAAGGGCGCCAGTAAAAGAATGAGGGCGGTCAGCAGCTGGAGGACGGGGTCAGCCATTCTTGGCTTTCATTTCCGTGTAGCCGCACTTGCCGCAGGAAAAGCGGTTCTTGTGGTCCGCGAGCGAGGTGCCGTGCCCGCACTTGGGGCAGACCTTCTTCTTCTTGTAGGGCTTGGTTTTGAGTTCCTTCTTTTTTTCGGCCATATGAGAATCAACCCTTCTTCTCTCCCTTCTTCTTGCCCTCGGTGCGCGCCGCCTTGTACGCGGGCTCGATTTTCTTCAGCTGGTCGGCGGAGTCGTAGGCGCGGGCGTAAACCGCGACCTGCTTGTCGCCGAACTTCTGTTCGACCTTGTCGACGACTATGCGCTCAACGGGCACCTTCAAGTCGGACGCGATTTCCGCCAGTATCTCCTTGCGGTTGGGCGTGGCCGCGTTCGAGTGCTTTACGGCCTTGACTTCGAAGCGCTTGAACAGCTCGTTCCTCTTCTTCTCGGTTATCTCCATTTGCATCACTCACTTCAATATTTTGAGGGCGTACTTGCCCGGCGCGGCCGCCCCTATGGCGGGCGCGATTTCCGAGCCTTCGGTGTTAATCAGCAGTATGTAGCCTTCCCACTCGCGCGTCAGGCTGGCTTCCGGGCCGCACACGGGACACGCGTCGCCCGACAAGACTAGGCGGCACTTCTTGCACGCTTTCTCGTTCATTGCGCTGCGGCCTCGTTTGCGGGAATCGGCGCGTCGGGGTTGGCTATTGTTTCGGGCGCGGGCTTCTCGCGGTGCTTTACCTTCTTCGGCTGCGCCACGGACGGCGTAATCTTGCCCAACCCGTCGGGGCGCATGGTCAGCGCCACTTTGGTGGACAGGACGGAATCCTTGACGCTCACGGTCGCGACCTTGGCGCGCACGAAATCGCCCTTCATGACGGTCTTCTTCGTCTGCCTGCCGACGAGCGCCTGCGTGCGCTTGTCGTAAGTCAGGTAATCGTTTGCTATTTGTGAGACGTGCACGAGCCCGTCAAGCGGGCCGAGGCGCACGAACGCGCCGAACTCCACGATTTCCGAAACCTCGCCGTCTACGACCTCGTTGACCACCGGCTTGAAGCACAACGCGTCGAACTCCACGTCGAAATAGGCTGCGCCGTCGCCGTGAATCACGCGGCCGGGCGACTTGATGTCTGCCGCGTGCAGGCTGATGATGATGCCGTGATCCTTGTCCAGCGTGCGCTCGTACTGCTCGCGCAGCATTTCGAGCGCGGCCTTCTTGAACTTGAGCCCGAACTTGGCGGGGGGCACCCGCACGCTTTCCTTGAACGTAACCAGCTTATACATAACGTAAAACCCCCGCAATAAGAGGCGTCAGGCGAAATCGAGTCTCGACTCGCCTTTTAACAAAATAACTGGAACGCCCAGCTTTTTTAACCTTATCCTGAGGCGCGCGTCGGCAGTGCACACGACCGCGCCGTTCTCCTTAGCCCAACTCAAAATCAGGTCGTCGGGCTTGCCCTTGCCCGCGCTCACGACGCGGGCCTTTTTCGCCACCATCGCCTCGACCGACTTGAAGAGCCGCGAGGCGCGCGCCTCGTCAAGGCACTCCTTGAGGACCACGAATTGCACCGGTTCCTCCAAGAGGCGTTCGACGCCTTCGAACACGTCGATGCGCCGCTCGAACGGGAGCAGGAGGAAGTTCGTGTCCAGCAAAACCGTTTTCATGAAACGGGCCCGGAGGGATTCGAACCCTCGGCCTACTGATTAAAAGTCAGCCGCTCTGCCAGGCTGAGCTACGGGCCCTTGCAATAATTCCGGCGGGCAACGTTTTAATTCGTTGGCTTGGACGCGGTTAGGCGGCGTCACAAGCCGAGCGCGATTACGGCGCGGTGGAACGTCTTTTCCGGGGTCTGCCCCACGTCCACGCGCCTGAGCTTCGCGGCGTAATGCGCGAGCACGGGCTCGGTCTTGCGCCCGTACTCGGCGAACCTCTTCTTCACCGCGGCGGGCGACTGATCGTCGCGCCTGTAAAGCGCGCCGCCGCAACGAACGCACTTCTTGACGCCGGGCGTCCTCAACTCATTGTAAACCATTCCGCAGGAATCGCAGGTCAGCCGCAACGAAAGCCTGCTGACCGCCTTTGCAACCGGCAAGTCGAAGTAGAGCACCGCGTCGATGCGCTTCTTGCGCTTCTTGAGCCACGCGTCGAGATACTTCGCCTGCGCGAGCGTGCGCGGGTAGCCGTCCAGCAGGAAGCCCTTGGCGCAATCCTTCTGCTGGAGGCGTTGCGCGAGCAGCTCGTTGGTTAGGGAGTCGCGGACGAGTTCGCCGCCGGCCATTATTTTGGAGACTTTGGCGCCGAGGGGAGTCTTAGGATTGACGGCGCGGAACAAGTCGCCGGTTGAAACGTGCGGCAACCCCGTTGCTTTCTCGAGTAGCGTTGCCTGGGTGCCCTTACCCGCGCCGGGCGGCCCCATCAGCAGGATTATCACTCGATTACCTCTGCGGTCGCGTACAGGCGCCAACGGTTCTTGGCGCGGCGCATCACCGCGATTTTTTCGGCCG
>PFPF01000029.1 GCA_002792915.1 Candidatus Micrarchaeota archaeon CG_4_10_14_0_2_um_filter_60_11
TACTGGTTTCCGACGGCGGGTCGTCGATTCAATGAGGAACTGACAATGGGCAAAACGGTTTACTTGGATAACGCGGCGACGACGATGGCCGACCCTGCGGTAGTCAAGGCGATGCTGCCCTACTACTCCGAGAAGTACGGCAATCCTTCTTCGTTGCACGCGTTCGGCCGAGAGGCGGCGCAGGCGCTGGAAGAGTCGCGCGCCACGATTGCGAAAGCGCTGGGTTGCGAGGCGGACGAGATAGTCTTCACTTCGGGTGGAACCGAGTCGGACAATCTGGCAATACTGGGCGTTGCCGCGCTGGCGAAAACCAAGCGCGTAATTACCACCGCAATAGAGCACCCCGCGGTGTTGAAAACTTGCGACTATTTGGAAGCCAACGGGTTCGAAGTCGTGCGCCTGCCAGTCGACCGTTACGGAATACTGCGTTTGGCTGACTTGGAGCGCGCGCTTTCGAAAGAGGCGGCGGCAGTATCCGTGATGCACGCGAACAACGAAGTCGGCAGCGTCCAGCCCATCGAAGCAATAGCGAAGCTTTGCGCGGGCAAGGGCGTGCCGCTGCACGTGGACGCGGTGCAGTCATTCGGCAAGCTGCCAATCGAATTGTCCAAGGCGCCGATTAGCCTGCTTTCGGTTTCCAGCCACAAGATTCACGGCCCCAAGGGTGCGGGCGCGCTGTTCGTGCGCCGCGGGGTCAAACTGTCGCCGCGCCTGCTCGGCGGAGGGCACGAGCGCGGGCTGCGTTCGGGCACGGAGAATGTTTCCGGAATTGTGGGTTTCGCAAAAGCCGCGGAAATCGCGCGCCGGAATCGCGTCAAGAACTGCCGCAAGATGTCGCTGTTGCGCGACAGGCTCGCGAAGCGCGTGCTCGCGGCGAACAAGGGCGCGTGGCTGAACGGCCCGACGGGCGTCAAGCGGCTGTGCAACAACGCGAACTTTTCTTTCCCCGGAATCGAGGGGGAAGCGCTTGTGTTGCGCCTTGATGCGGAGGGAATAGCCGCGTCGACGGGCAGCGCGTGCTCCTCGAAGTCATTGAAGCCATCGCACGTTTTGCTTGCGATGGGCTTGACGCCCGTGCAGGCGCACGGCTCGCTGCGGCTGACGCTCAGCAGGTTCACTACCGCGCGCGAAATCGATTACGCCGCAGGCAAAATAGCGCAAGTGGTCAAGGAGTTAGGCGGGTTCTCTAACGTTTCCCGCGAGGAGGCGATGCGTCGTGTATAACGAAACCGTAATGCGGCATTTCCTGAAGCCCAAGTTCGCGGGCGAACTCAAAGGCGCGGACGCGGTCGGAACCGTGGGCAACCCGATTTGCGGGGACAAGATGAGCGTTT
Source organism: Candidatus Micrarchaeota archaeon CG_4_10_14_0_2_um_filter_60_11 (assembly GCA_002792915.1). Classification (GTDB taxonomy): domain Archaea; phylum Micrarchaeota; class Micrarchaeia; order Norongarragalinales; family Norongarragalinaceae; genus UBA93. The sequence goes on from PFPF01000029.1 coordinate 1,335, forward strand.
GCATCAAGGTCAAAGCCGGAAAAATTTCCGCAATCCGGTTCAAGACTTTCGGCTGTGCGGCGGCAATCGCGACGAGCGACATGGTTTGCGGACTCGCGCTAGGCAAGACGCTGGACGCCGCGTTGAAGATAACGCGGAACGACGTTTCGGAAGCGTTGGGCAAGCTGCCGCCGATAAAGGAGCACTGCTCGAACCTCGCGGCGGACGCGCTGGGCGAGGCAATTTTCAATTATTATTCGGCGCGCGGGGAGAAAATCCCGAAAGCCCTCGCGGAACGCCGCGCGCATTTGGCCTGCGCTTCCTGCGAAGCGCACCAATGCGCGCCTAAAGCGTGAGTTCTGCCTTGTCGACGGCGATTCCACCTTCCGAGATTTTGTACGCGTGTTCGTGCATCGAGTGAGCCGAACCGCGGTGCTTCCTTATTTCCAGCAGGCGCTTTTCCCCGCACCGCTTGAGCGCGATTACGGTGTCCGCCAAGTGCTCCTCGACGAAGCCCTCTCCGTCACCACCCAGCGGTTCCGACGCCAGGACGGCGGTGATGCGCGCGCGTTCGAGTGCGGACGACAGCATGAACAGCGCCTTGCGCTTGTCATCGGAGCGTGCGAGCATGGTTGACAGGGAGTCTATGGCCAGGCGCTTGGCCTTCACTTTCGCGCAAGCCGCCAGCACGTAGTTGAGCGCGTCGTCGAACGCGTACTTGGTGAGCACGTGCTCTTCGCCCGACGCGAAGCCCGAACGCGCGCTGGATGCGTCCACAAGCAGAAGCAACCTTTTTTTCTCGGCTTCGGCAACGTCCCAGCCGAGGGAGCGCGCGTAGCCGCGGATTTTCGCGGGCGACTCGTTGAAACAGGCGAGCACGCCCGGCTCGTGCAGCGCGGCGCCCTTGCGCAAGAAACCCAAACAGAACACGGTTTTTCCGGTCCCGCACGCGCCCGTGACGAGCGTCGCGGTGTCGTGCAGCAGCCCCCCGCCGAGGAGCTCGTCCAACCCGCGGGCACCCGTTTCCACTCGCTTCATGAACGGCTTACTTGCGCGAATGGTTTAAATGCTTTGTTTCCGACAAGCACTACGTTGCCCATGCAGCTCATAGTGTGCGAGAAGCCGAGCGTTGCGCGCAAGCTAGCCGAAGCGCTGTCCGCGTCGCTCAAGACGCGTTCGGTGGAAAAGGGCCGCGGCGTCAAGCACTACGAAATCGGGAGCATATGCGTCGCGCCCGCGGTCGGCCACCTCTATTCACTCAAGCAGAAGGCCGCGGGCGGCGGCTATCCTATTTACGACATCGAGTGGGTGCCGTCCAGCGAGGTCGGCGGTTCCGCCGAATTCACGCGGAAATACCTCGTTGCGCTCGCCGAGCTGGCGAAGAAGGCGGACGAAATCGTGAACGCGTGCGACTATGATTTGGAGGGCAGCCTCATCGGCTGGAACATCGCGCGTTTCCTCGCGCCCGGAAAGAAAGTCAAGCGAATGAAGTTTTCGTTCCTCACGCGCGACGCGCTCACAGCGGCGTTCGAGCACGCGTCCCCGCTGGACTTGAACAACGCGCTCGCGGGCGAGGCGAGGCACAAGCTCGACTGGATTTACGGCATCAACCTTTCGCGGGCGCTCATGTCCGCGCTGAAGGCGGCGGGGACTTTCCGCGTGATGAGCATGGGCCGCGTGCAAGGCCCCGCGTTGAGCCTGATTGCCGCGCGCGAGGCGGAGATAGCCGCGTTCAAGCCCGTGCCTTACTGGCAGCTAGACGCGCTTTACCCTTACGAGGGCGGGACTGTGGAATTCCTGCACGAGAAGGACAAGTTCTGGAAAAAGGAGGAAGCCGAAGCCGCGCTTGCCGCGTCGAGCGAAAAGGGTCGCGTTGATTCCGCGGACAAGAAGCGCGCGCACGTGAAGCCCCCGCACCCTTACGACTTGACCACGCTGCAAGTGGACGCGTACCGCTGCTTCGGCTATTCGCCCGCGCGCACGCTGGAAATCGCGCAATCGCTTTACGAGGCGGCGCTCATCTCGTATCCCCGCACTTCGTCGCAAAAGCTTCCCGCCGAGCTGGGCTTGGACAAGATAATCCGCGCCTTGGCTGCGAACCCGCAGTACTCCGCGCTTGCCGCGAAGCTGATTGAAGGCAAGCGCTTCATCCCGGCGGAAGGCGAAAAATCCGACCAGGCGCACCCCGCAATTTTCCCGACGGGCGAACGGCCGCAGGGCTTGGGAAAATACGAAGCCAGCCTGTACGACTTAATCGCGAAGCGCTTTTTGGCTTGCTTCGCCGAGCACGCGGTGAAGGAATACTTGAAAGTCGTGCTGCTGCTCGGCTCGCAAAAGTATTCCGCCGACGGCGTCACCGTGCTCAAGCAGGGCTGGATCGAGTTCTTCGGCGAGTACCTGAAGAGCCAGGAGAAATTGCTGCCGCCGTTCAAGGCGGGCGAGTCGGTCGAAGTCAAGGCAATCGAGATGCTGGAAAAGGAGACGCAGCCGCCCAAGCGGTTCACTCCCGCGTCGCTGGTAAAAGAATTGGAAAAGCGCGAATTGGGCACGAAGGCCACCCGCAGCCAGATTCTCGAGACGCTTTACTCGCGCGGCTACGTCGCGGACCGCAAGAGCATACAGGCCACGCCGTTCGGCTCCGCGGTTTACTCCGCTGTTTCCGAGTACTGCCCCGAAATCACGAGCGAGGAGCTGACGCGCGAAGTCGAGAAAGAGCTGGAATTGATTCAATCCGGGGAAAAGAAAGCGGACGAGGCGTTCGAGCATGGAAAACGGGATTTGGACAAGATACTCAAGAAATTCAAGTCGCAGGAGGCTGCAATCGGCGCCAAGCTCAAGGAGGGGCTCAAGGAAGCGCGCGAAGAGGCGCGAAATCTGGGTGCGTGCAAATGCGGCGGCAACCTGATCATACGCAAGTCGCGCTTCGGGTTCTTCGTTGGCTGCGACAAGTACCCCGCGTGCAAGCAGACTTACCCGTTTCCGCGCAACGCGTTAATCGAGCCGCAAAACAAGGCGTGCGAGAAGTGCGGCACGCCCATAGTCAAAGTCATCCGCAAGACCAAGCGGCCGTTCGTCATGTGCTTGGACCCGAACTGCGAGACCAAGGCGAGCTGGGGCAAGCCCGCGGAAACGAAACCCGCCGCGCCGCTTGCGACCGCCAAGCCCGCCGCACCCATTGTGCCCGCAACCGCGATAACCAAGCCCGTTGCTCCCGTTGCGTCCGCAATTGCAAAACCCGCGCCATCCGCAGCCGCTAAAACCGCCGCGTCCGTTGCCCCCGCGCCCGCAAAGAAAGCGCGCAAGCCGCGCGCCAAGAAAAAAGTTTGACGCGCGTTGCAAACGGCATAAAGCGTTTTTTATAGGCGCGCGTCACAACCCCCTATTGGTGATTTTCGATGCCGCTTGAAAAGCCGCGCAAGGGCCTGCCCGAGTATCCGCTTTCGCCGCTCGGCAACCGCGCCTCGCCGGGAGATTCGCTGTATTTGGACGAGCTGGAAAAGTTGCGCAGACAGCCGAAAATAACGGAGCCCGGCGCGTTCGCGGACGCAGTCGCGCGCATCCTCAAGGTAAAACGCATAGGCGCAATCAAGACCACGTGGCAGCAAGGTGAAATAATCGTGCCCGCGCTCGCGTTGAAGCGGCCGGTTTTCAAGGCGAATACCGCGGAAATACGGCAACTCTTAGAGGAGATGCTCGACAAGAACGTGCTCGTCGGCTGGTCCATGCACGAAGGCAACAGCAGCAAGGGAGAGCCCATCAATTACCTGACCTTCCACCAAAGGTGACCGCCTTGCGGGCGGGCGCCGAGTAATGTCTATCCGCTTTTATACCTGCGGCGCGCCGTTTAATTGGAAATGAAAATAACCATCGACGTTTACAAGAACGCGCGCAGGAACGCGGCTTACTACTACGAGCAGGCAAAGCGCTTCGAGAAAAAGGCGGCGGGCGCGCTGAAGGCGGCCGAGGACAACCGCGCGGGAGGCTTGGGCGCCAAACAGGTTTCCAAGAAGGCGAAGCCCTCCAAGCGCAAGTGGTTCGAAGGGTTCCACTGGTTCGTGACCAGCGAAGGCTTGCTCGTGGTCGCGGGCAAGGACGCGAAGCAGAACGAGCTGCTCGTTGCCAAGCACCTTGCGGAGAACGACTTGTTTTTTCACGCGGACGTGGTGGGCGCAAGCGCGACGATTTTGAAGAACGGCAGCCATTCGCGGCAGGAGTCGCGCGCCGAAGCGGCGCAGTGGGCCTGCTGTTACAGCCGCGCGTGGAAGCAGGGCGCGGGTTCGGCGGACGCGTACGGCGTGAAGAAGGAGCAGGTAAGCAAGTATTCGCACGGCGAGTCGGTGGGCAAGGGTGCGTTCATGATTTTCGGCGAGCGCGAGTGGTTCAAGAACACGGAGCTGGCGCTGCGCGTTTTTTTTGACGAAGGGAAGGAAGCGCTGGCTGTTTTTCCGGCGCTCAAGCAGGGTAAGGGCGTCTTGCTGGCTCCAGGCGGCTTGGCCAAGGAGTCCGTTGTCGCGGAGTTGAAGAAAAGGTTTCCGCGCGCTTCAAAGGACGATTTGGCGTTCGCGGTGCCGGGCGACGCTTCGCTCCAATAGCAATAAATAACGGGGCGGCGTGGTTAGGCTATAGGCAATCGAATGGTTAGAGGTGGGTCGCGATGGCTCTTTCCAATACCAAGGAACTTGACTTGAAGGTGGCTGAGGCGATGCGCCAGGACTACGGCAAGCGCGTGGTCCGCCTGGACTCGAACGCGCGCCAGCTGCTGGGCGTGGAGACCGGGGACATCGTCGAAATAAAGGGCAAGTCCAAGACCGCCGCCGCCATAGTCCTCCCGTCGCACCCGCAGGACGAGGGCCTGAATTTCATCCGAATGGACGGCATCCTCCGCCAGAACACCGGCCTGGGCTTGGGCGACAGGGCGCGCATCAAGAAGGCCCAGATTCGCCCAGGCAAGAAAGTCGTTTTGGCGCCGAACCAGCCCACGCGTTACGGCCCCGGTTTTGACGAGTACGTCAAGCGCAACCTGGTGGGCAAGCCGCTGAACAAGGGCGACTTGTTGAACGTGAACGCGTTCGGCACGCCGTTCCCCTTCGCGGTCGCGCAAACCGTTCCCGCGGGGCTCATAGTCGTCACGCCGGAAACCGAAGTCGTTCTCCGCGAGGAGCCGATGAAAGAGCTGGGCAAGGTTGCCACCGTCACTTACGAGGATTTGGGCGGGCTCCAGAACGAAGTCCAAAAAATCCGGGAAATGGTCGAGCTGCCCATGCGGCACCCCGAGCTCTTCGAGCGCCTCGGAATAGAGCCGCCAAAGGGAGTCTTGATTTACGGCCCGCCGGGCACCGGCAAGACTTTGCTGGCGAAGGCGGTGGCAAACGAGAGCGAAGCCCATTTCATCGTGCTTTCGGGGCCTGAAATCGTTTCCAAGTTCGTGGGCGAGGCGGAGGAAAAGCTGCGCAACATCTTCCAAGACGCGGAAACCAACGCGCCCTCGATAATTTTCATAGACGAGTTGGATGCCATCGCGCCCAAGCGCGAGGAAGTCACGGGCGAGGTGGAGAAGCGCATAGTCTCGCAGCTGCTCGTCTTGATGGACGGTCTGAAGAGCCGCGGGCAGGTCGTCGTGATAGCCGCGACGAACCGCCAGAATTCGATAGACCCCGCGCTGCGCAGGCCCGGTCGCTTCGACCGCGAAATCGAGATCGGCGTTCCCGACAAGAAGGGGCGCCGCGAGATTCTCGAGATACACATGCGTGGCATGCCGCTCGAGAAGGACGTTGACTTGAACGAGCTCGCCGCGATAACGCACGGCTTCGTGGGCGCGGACCTGCAGTCGCTTAGCAAGGAGTCCGCCATGCGCGCGCTGCGCCGCATCCTGCCGCAAATCAACATGAGCGACGAGGAGGTTCCAGCGCAGATACTCGACCAGCTCAAGGTCAAGCGCGACGACTTCCACGAAGCGCTTCGTGAGATAAGGCCCAGCGCCCTGCGCGAGGTTTTTGTTGAAAAACCAACCGTGCGGTGGGAAGACATAGGTGGTTTGGAGTCTGCCAAACGCGAAATCAAGGAAGCGGTAGACCTGCCACTCAAGAATCCCGAGGCGTTCAAGCGCATGGGCATCCGCCCGGTGAAAGGCATACTGTTGTATGGCCCGCCCGGCACTGGCAAGACCCTGCTGGCAAAGGCAGTGGCAACCGAAGGGGAAGCCAATTTTATTTTTATTCGCGGACCGGAGTTGGTAAGCAAGTGGATTGGCGAATCCGAGAAGGGCGTTAGGGAAATATTTCGTAAAGCACGAACTGCGGCGCCGTGTATCGTCTTATTTGATGAGATAGACTCGATAGCTTCCCGCAGGGGCCAAGGCGACAGCAGGGACGCAATACATGAGCCGATGGTAAACGCGCTTCTTGCGGAAATGGACGGGCTCGGCGTTCTGAAGGACGTAGTAGTTATTGCAACTACAAACCGTCCCGACCAAATAGACTCCGCGCTGTTGCGTCCAGGCCGCTTCGACAAGCTCGTGGAAGTCCCGCTGCCGGACGAGGACGCGCGCCTCCAAATCCTCAAGGTGCAGACGCGCGCAATGCCGCTCGAAAAAGGCATTGACTTGAAGCAGTTCGCCAAGCGCACCGAGGGTTACAGCGGCGCGGACTTGGAGGCTTTCTGCAGGGAGGCGGGAATGAACGCGCTCCGCGAGAACCAGGCGGCGAAGACCGTCGCAAAGGCGCATTTCGAGAAGGCGTTCGACAGCGTCAAGCCCCTGCGCGAGCAGGAGCGCCGCCGCAAGGAAACCGAGCTCAAGCGCCGCTCCGCCGAGCTTGACGACGAGAAGGCGAAGGTCCAGAAGGAAACGCAGGCGATGAGGGGTTACGGATGAACCTGCGGGTAACCGGGAAGGCGTTCATGCTGCTGGTTTCGCTGGCGCTCATAGCGTACGGCACCTCGAATTACATCAACGCGTGGCTCGGCGCGGAGCAGTCGATATTCAACGAGGCGTGGAAGCTCATCGCCATCGCGGTCGGCGCCTCACTCCTCACCGGCTACGCTTACCCGTCGGTCCGCGGAATCAAGCGCGGCGACCAGCTCATCGCGTTCCTTCACCGCAACGCGAACGCGGGCGGGCAGCAGCTGTCGTTCATGGAATCCGTGTTCGTGACCGCGCTCGAGGACGGCCGCCAAGGCGCGAAAATAAAGGTGCGCCTCGCGAACGGGCTGAGCGCGGAAGGCGTGGTAACGGGTTACGCGGGCACGCTCACGCCGCCCACCATCCAGATAACGGAAAGCGAAGTCAAGGTGCAGCACCGCGTTGATTAGCAGCCTCAAGATGGATTGGACGGAAGTAATGCACATCCTGGTATCAGTCGTGACCATAGCCCTCGCGTTTTCCTTGTTCAGAGCGGGCGTAGTTTTTTCCTTCGATTACTTTTTAGCAATACTGCTCACGGTGGGCAGCGCGTTCATACTCCACGAGTTGGCGCACAAGTACGTTGCGCTGCATTACGGCGTGCACGCGGCATACCGCGCGTGGACAACGGGCTTGTTCCTCGCCCTTGTCATGGCGTTCGTGACGCAGGGCGCGTTCGTGTTCGCCGCGCCGGGCGCCGTCTACATTTTCGGGCAGGTCAACCGCAGGCAGAGCGGCAGGATAGCGCTCGCTGGCCCCCTGATGAACCTCGTGCTCGCAATCACCTTCCTCGCGCTTTCGTTCATCCTCACGGGAGCGCAGTCCCTGCTGCTCCTGGGCGCGTATATCAACGCGTTCATTGGCGGCTTCAACATGATTCCCTTCGCGCCGCTCGACGGAGAGAAAATCGCGCGGTGGGACCAGCGCGCCTGGGGCGCCCTCTTCGTCTCGTTCGTGCTTCTCTTCCTGTTCATAGGCGGATTTTAGAAACAATTAAAACCGCGCCGCGGGTTCGTTTTCCGGAGGGGCTTGTTCCAAAAAACAAGGGGTGCAAGCCAAAGATGGGATTCTGGTCCGAGGAACGGGCGCAAGTCAGCATAGAAATGATAATCGTCGCCGCGGCGGTGGTTGCGGTTGCAGTCATTCTGGTGACGCAGTTCCAGAATACGGCTTCGCAGGGCGGCAAGAAGCTCTCGGACGTCACCGACAAGGCGTTCGACGAAATCGACAGCATAAAATGAGCGCCAGCGCCGTCGGCCGGTTTCCGCGCGGCCAGTCGAGCATCGAGGCCCTGATAGTGCTCGCCGCGTTCTTCTCGGTGCTCGCGGTCTTCGCTCCCGTAATCGCGCGCGCTTCAACCGCCGCCTGGCTGGGTTCGGCAACCGCCCGCCACAAGCAGGCGTTCGACGGGTTGTGCGGCGACGCAAGGGACGCGTTCGTGCTCGGCGACGGCAACGAGTTTTACTTCGAGCAAAGCATTCCCACGCCCGCGGAACTGAGTTTCGACGAGGCAACGCAGACCTTAAGCTACGAATTCGAAGCCGCGAACCGCACTAAAAAATTCGAGCAACGCCTCGGCTTCCCATTGGGCGTAGCCAACTCGACGCTTTCCGCGGGCAGCGTCCGCGTGCGCGTTTTCAATTCGGCGGGAACCGTTTACTTGGGCGGGTAGCAAAGCGTCAGCGAAAGCCGCTCGAATTCGCCCGCGCCGCAGATTATCCGGTTGGCAGCGACTTTGTCGCCCTCGCAACCGCCGGCAACCCTGCCCGCGACTTCAATTTCGTAACCCGTTGCGCCCGCGTCCGCAGCCAATTCGCCGAGGAAAGCGGGTTCGGCGCCGCTTCGCCAAAAAGCCGCGAGTTCCGCGGAATGCGCTTTCACGGAAATTTCCGCCGCGTCCTGGCAAAGCCGGTATTCCTGCAGGCGCAACGGCGCAGCCGAGGCGGCGGGCTGGAAAGCGAGCAGGCCCAAAACGGCAAGCAAAGCGAGCAGCGCCTCGATTGTGAAAACGAAGCCCCGCATTTTCCCGCGTTGGCCGTTGCGCGGCGGTTGTTTTCTCATTTGACGCACGCGCCTCCTTTGACGACTTCGCCCTGCCTCAAGTACAGCCTGTGCGCGCAAACCCCGCCCGTTGCCTCGCCCGCGAAAACGCTTACGTCAAACCCGGTTTTTTGAGAATATTTCTGGGAAAGCGTCCGCAAATCCGCGTCGCCCAACTCGTTGGCGCGCAGGTAACCGCCGTCGCAGAACGCGAGCCCGCCGCTTCCCGCGCAATTGTTCGCCAGCGCGTCCGCAACGCGCACCGCCGTCCAAACGCGGCCGTCCGCCTGCCGGCTGTTGATTGAAAGCGCGGTCGCGCCCACCATCGCAATCAGTGCGACTATCGCCAGCGCAACCGACGCGTCCGCGGAAAAGAACGCGTGCCTACCGTTTTTCAAGCGAAGATTGCACCTCGTAATTCCCCGCCGCGCGCGCAGTTGCGAGGCAGCGGCCGGTGGCGTTGGCTTGGCTGGAGAAGTCATACTCCGTTGCAGCGCGTTTTTGCGCGGAAAGCGCTTCGAGCACCACGCAGTCCGCGGATGCGGCGTTAGCCTTGAGCGCGTCGGCAGTCGCCGCCGTGAAGTCATTTTGGTTGACCGCGCCCACGAAGAGCGCTATCGCCGCGAGGAGCGCTGCCGCGGCAATTAGCGCTTCGATTGAGTATTGGCCCCTGCTCACGGGTAGCCCTCCGTGACGAAGTAAACCGCGGCGCGGCTTCCGTCATAGTAACTCAAGCCGAAACCCGCCTCGCCCGCGATCGGCGGGGGCGCCTTGAAGAGGTTCGCGCCGTTCCGGGAAACAAGAATCCCGCCGTTTTGGTAGTCAAGCAACGCCGCGGCGAGCGGCAACGGCGCGTTTTCCCAGTCCAACCCGGTTGCGTCCAAGTCCCAGCAATTGCCGCACTTCAACGGCGCGCCTTCCGAGAGCATTTTCTTCGGCAGCCCGTCCAGCTCCTGCCGCGTTGCCGAGCCGAACCAGACTTGCACGCGCGAATCCTTTTCAAACAGCAGCTCCAGCGAGCGGAGCCTGAGCGCGGCGAGCGCGACCGCCTCGCGCCGCGTGGGCGCCCGCGTGTCGCGCAGCGCGCTTTCAACCGCCGATTTGAAGGACAAGTCGGTGCCGCGCATCCCCTCGAAAGCGAGCGCCCCGTTCTGTGCTTTGGCTTCCAGCGCGTTGGATGAGGCGTTGAACGCCGACAGCGCGAGAACCGGCAGTAGGAATGCGAGCGCGAGTGCGATGGCAGCGATGCCGCGCATGAAGGCTTATTTAACCGCCTTGTTTTTAATGAATCCATGCCCCGCCGACTCGCGCCTTTCGCGCTGTTTGCACTGTTCGCAGCCCTGTTGCCGGCGCTCGCAACGGCTTACACCGACTACTCGTTCCAGTTGAACGCGACCGTGAACGCGGACGGCAGCGCGCACATTTTCGAGAAGACGGTCTTCACGCTGGACAACGCGGAGGAAATACAGAACTTCGAGTACTACCTGTTCAAAGGCGAGTCCACGCTCGTGGACTGGCAGCGCTTCAGCAATAACATCAAGTACCATTTTGCGGGCCCGGTGTCCAACCTCCGCGTGATTGCCGCGCGCGAGTTCCGTTCGGGCTACACCTCCGCGTCGGTATCCATGGAATACGACGTTCAGGACTTGTTCCTTTCCGAGAAGGCGAATGCGCGCCTCACGCAGTACGCGTTCGACAAGCACAAGCTGAGCTTCGGTTCGCCCAATGAACTCAAATTAAGCACGGACCAGTCGCTTTCGCTCATCCTGCCGAAGGACGCGTTCAACATCGCGGTCACGCCCGCCGCGGGCGTCGAGGCGTATTCGCGCAACGAGCTCGCCTGGGAGGGCCCGCTCATCGGCAGTTGGGACGTGTCCTACGACCGCGAGATTTCGCTGAGCCAGGAAGTCACCGAATTCTTCATGAGCGCTTACGGCGCGGTTGGGAATTCGCTGTTAGCCCTTCTTGCGCTTGTTTTTCTCGCCATTGCCGGCTTCAAATACTCCAAGCTCCGCAAGTAAGCCCATTTCTTCCTCGTCAAAGCCGAAGTATTCCGCCGAATCGGCGGGAAGGAACCACAGCATCTTCTTTGCCGCAGCCTTCGAAACGTGCGTTTTTTTAGCCACCTTGCCCGCCAGAGAGTTAAGCAACGCGCGCGACGCCCTGCTTGCGGACATGGCGCGGATGTAAGTCGGGAACGCGTAAGGCACGAAATCGTGGTGCGGTTCGCGCTTTGCCGAAGCCACGCCGCCGGCGGCGAGTGCGGTTGCGTAACGAAGCATTCCGTAATCCTGCCGCCTGCGTATGCGGCCCACGAAAACGTCCGCGCGCGACAGCCATTGGAGGGCCGCAGCCGTCTCTTCCGCGTCGTACTCGCGCGGCACGTTCTCCTGCAGCCACTTCGCGAACATTTCCCAGTCGTCAAAATCGCGTTGCGCCTCGATCGCTTCGGCGAAGCCCTTCTTGAACACCCTGCGGATGCTTTCGAACGCGTCCGCCTTGCGGTCGCGCTCGCCGTGGCTGCCCGCCTGCAAGTCGTTAATCGCGGAACGCAAATCGCCGTTGGACGATGCGGCGATTTCCTCGAAGTTTTCGGAAACGCCCTCCGCGGCGCCTATTGCCGTTATGACCTTCTTGATGGTGAGCCAGTTCACGCGCCTCAGCGCGACTTGCACGCACGCGGCGCGCACCGAAGTCATCTTCTTGTCCCACGCGTCCTCGGAAGTGAAGACCACGGGCTGGTTCGATTGGGCGGCCATGGCCGCGAGCTTGGTGAGCTGGGCCTGCTTGAAGCGCGACTCCGCCGCGTCGATGAGCACGAGGCTGTTGCCGCCGTACAGCGGGCTGGACGAAAACAGCGCCTTCAAGCGTTCCTCGTCCGCGAGGCTGCCTTCCTCGACTTCGACTACGCCCCAGCCCGCGCTTGCCGCAACCGCGCGCACGAGCGCGGTCTTTCCCGTTCCAGTCGGGCCGTTCACGAGCAGCGGCTTTCCCTTTTTGCCGCGCTTCCAGTCGAGCGCCCACTTGACCGCCTCTTCCCTCGCGGCGGGGTTGCCCGCGAACTCCTCGACGCCCTTCGGGGCGTATTTGTCGGTCCACAACACAAACGAATTATAACCTTGCGCGGTTAAAACCGTTTATGCTCTTTGCCTTCGTGGGTCTCCCGAACAAGGGGAAGACCACGCTGTTCAACGCGCTCACGCGCGCCAACGCGGCGGTCGCGGATTACCCTTTCACCACGATTGACCCGAACAAGGGCGTTGCCTTCGCGTCCGTGCCCTGCCCCTGCGTCGGGAAGGGAGTCAAGTGCAGCCCCCGCAACAGCAAGTGCGTGAACGGGACGCGCTTCGTGCCAGTGAACGTGATTGACGTGGCCGGCCTGGTCGCTGGCGCGCACGAGGGCCGCGGGAGGGGCAACCAGTTCCTGACCGATTTGAGCAACGCGGACGCGCTCGTCTGCGTCGCCGACGCTTCCGGCTCCACCGACTCGGAAGGCAACAATTGCGAGCCGGGAACGCACGACCCGGCCGAGGACGTGGCAGTGCTTGAAAGCGAAATCGAGTATTGGCTCGCGTCCGTTGTCAAGCGCAACGCCCTCAAGGCGCGCGGCCGCAATTTGGCGGAATTCCAGCAGGCGCTTTCCGGGATAAGCGTGACCGAACGCGTGCTCAAGGAGTGCCTGCACGACGCGGGGCTGCAGCCCAAACCGGAGGAGTGGGACAAGGCGCAGTGCCTTGCCTTCGCGAAGGCCGTGCGCGCGAAGACCAAGCCAATAGTGGTCGCGGCGAACAAGTGCGACCTGCCGTCGTCAAGGGCCGGCGTTGAAAAATTGCGGCAGCTTCCCTACCCCCTGTTCGAAGTCTCCGCGGATTACGAGCTCGCGCTGCAAAAGGCGAAGGACAAGGGCATGGTCGATTACGACGGCAAGAGCGTGAACTTCAAAAACGACGACCCGAAATTCGCCGCCGCACTGCGCCGCCTGAAGGATTTCGCAGACTCGCGCGGCGGGACTGGCGTCCAGGCGCTGGTGGACGGCGTGGTGTTCAAGGTGCTCGACTGCATCGTGGTTTACCCCGTCGAGGACGAGAAGCACTGGACGGACAACAAGGGCAACGTGCTTCCCGACGCGATACTGCTGCGCCGGGGCGCCACTGCGGTGGACCTTGCCGCCGCGATTCACACTGATTTGGCGAAAGGATTCCTCTACGCCGTGGACTGCCGCACGAACATGCGCCTCGGCAAGGAGCACGCGCTCAAGGACGGGGACGTGGTGAAAGTTGTCTCGAACCGCTGAACTATTGTTCGGAACCGCGGGAATCCCGTTGCGCTGCAAGGGCACGGCTTCGGCCGAGGGAATCCGTTGCGTCAAAAAGCTGGGGCTGGGGGCGATGGAGCTCGAGTTCGTGCACGGCGTCAAGATGGGCGAAGACGCGGCCGAAGACTGCCGCGTTGCCTCGCAGGAAGCGGGCGTCTCGCTGAGCGTGCACGCGCCTTACTACATCAACCTGCTTTCGGAAGACAAGCAGAAGCTGGCGTTGAGCCGCCACAACGTGCTGGCATCGTGCCGCGTGCTCGAAAAGTGCGGCGGCGGAAAAGTCGTTTTCCACCCCGGCTATTACATGAAGCTGGAAAAGGCGAATACATTCGCGCTGATGAAGGAAAGCTTCTCGGAGCTGCGTGACGCCTGCAAGGCGGAAGGCCTCAAGAAAACCAAGCTCGCGCCCGAGACCACGGGCAAGCACTCGGCTTTCGGCAGTTTGGAGGAACTGCTTTTGCTTGCGAAGGAAACAAAAATCGGCTTGACGATTGATTTTGCGCACCTTCACGCGCGCCTCAACGGCGGGTTGCAAAAGCGGGCGGATTACGCGAAGGTTCTGGACGCCGTGGAAACTTCGTTGGGAAAACAGGCGTTGAAAGAATTGCACTGCCATTTTTCGGGCATCGAGTTCACGGAGAAAGGCGAGAGGCGGCATTTGCCCGTAGCCAGCAATTCGCCTCCGTTCGCCCCGCTGGCGCAAGAGTTGAAGGCGCGCAAGTGCGGCGGCACGATAATCTGCGAGTCGCCGCTCAACGAGGGGGACGCGCTCGCCTTGCAGCGCGACTGGCTGAACGCGTAGGCGCGGACGCGGGGCACACGCGGTTCGGGCGAGCGCGCAACCGTTAATAACGCCGGGCAAGTAATCGGATTTCAAAATGCCCGCAGACGCACTTATTCGGGGTTGGAACGCCAAGCTTGCAGCCGGCCGCGGCTTGAAGCCGTTGCGCGTGGCGACGCTGTGCGCCTTCAACGCGAACATCGACGCGGTCAAAAAGGTTTCACCCCTCGAGTGGAAGCGCTTCCTTTCGGCGCTGTCAAAAAGCGAAGCAGAAACCGTGGAACGCCTGTCTTCGGGCGACTATTTCCCGCTGGGAAAGGTTTCCACCAAGGCGCAAGCAACGGCGTGCATAGCCTGGTCAATAAGGCGCGGGGAGGCCGCACATGTTGCCGCGCCGCCGAAAATAATTTTTTGGCTCGACCGCGCGTTCCCTAATGGCGTGAAACGCTTGGGCGGGCAGGCGGGCCTGATGGCGGAAAATTTGTGCCGCCTCGGGTGCAAGTCCGCGGTTTACCCCCTGCTGCTTTCAAAGAAGCAGGCCGCGCTTTTTTCGCGCGGCGTCCTTTACCCCGACGCTTCATGCGGCCGCGTTCGGCTCGTTCCGGTGCGCGGCAGCCGCAATTCAAGCGAAACCAAGGAGAACGTCGTCGTCGAATTCGGCTCGGACTTGTCGGCGCGCCCGAACCGCGCCATCTTTTCAAGCGGCTTCAAGCGCCGCCTCTGTTTCCCGACGCCTTGGGCCGAACAAAAGCTGAACGAGCTGGGCGGCCTGCTGGACGCATGCCTTTTCTCGGGTTTTCACTACCTAAAGCGCGCGGCCGAGCTGCCCCCCTTGTTCGCGCAGCTTGACGCGCTCAAGCAGGGCAGGCAAAAGTTTTCGTTCCATTGCGAGTACGTGCCCTTTGAGGACAAGCGAATGGAAGCGGCCGTGCTCCGCGGTCTGTGCAAGCGCGTGAAAAGCCTGGGCTTGAATGAAGTCGAGTTGCGCGAGCTGCACCGCGCGTTGTTTGGCAGCGGTTTCGACCACGAAAGCGTGAGGCAGCAGGCGGCGGCCGCCGAGCGGGTTTACGCCGAACTCGGCTTGCAGCGCCTGCACGTGCACAACAAGGGCTACCACCTGGTCGTTTTGGGCGGCAAGCGCGACCCGCGGCGGTGCGTTCTGGCTTGCCTGCTCGCGTCGGACGAGGCGACCTTCAAGGCAAGCGGCAGCCGCAAGCGCGCCAAAATTTCGGCGTACTCGCTCGGAAAAATGCGCGAGTATTCCGCGGACGCATCCTTCCTGCGAAACGGCTTTGTTGAAAGGCGGGGTCATTTCGTAGTAATCGCGCCCGCCAGCTTCGTGGAGAAGCCGGTCTACACGGTAGGACTGGGCGACATCGTGTCAAGCACCGCCTTCGCCGCGGAATTGTGAATCACTGCTTCTTGTGCCTGATGCCCGCCTGTGCGGCAGCGAGGCGCGCGATGGGCACGCGGAACGGGGAGCAGGACACGTAGTCCAGCCCGACGATGTGGCAGAACTCCACGCTGTTCGGCTCGCCGCCCTGTTCGCCGCAAATCCCGATTTCCAGTTTCGGCTTGGTCTTACGGCCCAACTCAACGGTCATCTTGATCAGCTTGCCGACCCCGCCGCGGTCGATTACCGCGAACGGGTCGCCGTCCAGAATTTTCGCTTCCACGTACTCATGCAGGAACTTGCCTTCCGCGTCGTCGCGGGAAAAACCGAAGGTCGTCTGCGTCAAGTCGTTCGTGCCGAACGACATGAATTCCGCGTACTCCGCGATTTCGTCCGCGGTGAGCGTAGCGCGCGGCAGCTCAATCATCGTGCCCACTTTGTAAGCCGAACGCTTGCCGCGCTCCTTGAAGACGCATTCGGCCGTCTCGTCGATTATTTGCTTGACGAACTTGAGTTCGTTCACGTGGCTGACCAGCGGGACCTCGATTTCCGGCTTGACTTTCACGCCATTGGCTTCGCATTCGATTGCCGCCTCGATTATTGCGCGCACCTGCATGCGCGTCACGTCCGGCAGGGTTATCCCGAGCCTGCACCCGCGGTTTCCGAGCATCGGGTTGATTTCCTTGAGCTCTTCAACCCGCTTTAGCAGGACTTCTTTTTCCCTCAACAATGCCGCGCTGCCCTTCGTCGCCTTGAGCTTGGTTATTTCCACGAGAAGCTCCTCGTGGCTTGGAAGGAACTCGTGCAGCGGCGGGTCGAGCAGGCGGATGGTCACGGGCAGGCCGTCCATCGCCTTGAACAAGCCCTTGAAGTCCTCGCGCTGCATTTCCAGCAAATGCCCCAGCGCTTCCCTGCGCCCTTCGGCGTCCTTGGCGAGAATCATCTTTTGCATCCAAGGCAGGCGGTCTTCCCCGAAGAACATGTGCTCGGTGCGGCACAGCCCGATGCCTTCCGCGCCGAAGTCGCGCGCGCGTTTCGCGTCGACGGGAGTGTCCGCGTTCGCGCGCACGCGCAGGCGGCGGAACGAGTCCGCCCACTGCATGAAAACGCCGAAGTCGCCAGACAGCGCGGGCGGGACCGTCTTCACCTGCCCCTGAATCACGCGGCCCGTGTCGCCGTCCAGCGAAATCCACGCACCCTCCTCGAACTCCCTGTCGCCAACGAACATTTTCTTGGTTTTTTCGTCGACGCGCACGGCGTTGCATCCGGCGACGCAGCACTTGCCCATGCCGCGCGCCACTACCGCCGCGTGCGAAGTCATTCCGCCGCGCGCGGTCAATATGCCCTTGGCGACGGCCATTCCCGCGATGTCCTCGGGCGAAGTCTCGTTGCGCGCGAGTATTACCTTCTCTCCCTTCGCCGCCCACTCCTGCGCATCCTCGGCGTTGAAAACTATGCGGCCGACCGCGGCGCCCGGCGAAGCTGCCAAGCCTTTCGCGATTACCTTCAATTCGGCGGTAGGGTCGAGCTGTTCGTGCAGCAACTGGTTTATCGAGTTCGGCTCGACGCGCATTACCGCGGTTTCCTTGTCAATCAGAGCCTCCTTGACCATGTCCACCGCGATTTTGACCGCCGCCTGCGCGGTGCGCTTGCCCGTGCGCGTCTGCAGCATGTACAACTTGCCGCCCTCTATCGTGAACTCGAAGTCCTGCATTTCCTTGTAATGCTTCTCGAGCTTGTCGTAAACCTCCAGCAGCTCCGCGTACGCCGCCGGCAAGTCCTTCTTCATCTCGTCCACCGGCTTGGGCGTGCGTATCCCCGCAACCACATCCTCGCCTTGCGCGTCCACGAGGTATTCCCCGTAATGCTCCTTCGCGCCCGTCGCCGGGTTGCGCGTGAACGCGACTCCGGTGCCGGAGTTGGCGCCCCTGTTGCCGAACACCATTGCCTGCACGTTGACCGCGGTGCCCAAGTCGTCGGGAATGTTGTTAAGCTTCCGGTAAACGTTGGCGCGCGGCGTGTTCCACGACTCGAAAACCGCGTTGATTGCCAGCTTGAGCTGTTCCGCCGGCTCGTCGGGGAACGGCTTCTTCGTCTCCTTCTTGACGAGTTCCTTGTATTCCCTCACGATTTGCTTCAATTCGTTGACGGTCAAGTCCGTGTCCTTGCGGCCCTTCTTGTACGAATCCAGGACCGCTTCGAACTTCTTGTGCTCCACGCCCAGCACCACGTCGCCGAACATTTGCACGAGGCGGCGGTAGGAGTCGAACGCGAACCGTTCGTTGCCCGACTTCTTCGCCAGGCCTGCCGCCGTGGCGTCGTTCAAGCCGATGTTCAGCACGGTGTCCATCATTCCGGGCATCGAGAACTTGGCGCCCGAACGAACCGAAAAAAGCAGCGGATTGGCCGCGTCGCCGAACTTCTTGTTCGTTTTTTTCTCTACTTCCGCCAGCTTTTGCATTACTTGCGAATCCAAATCGGCGGGCGGCTTGCCTTCCTTGATGCAGTGCCTGCACGCTTCCGTCGTGATTGTAAAGCCGGGCGGGACCGGTAGCCCTATCTTCGTCATTTCGCCCAAATTTGCGCCCTTTCCGCCCAACAGGTCCTTGTCGAACTCGTGCTCGCCGAAAGCGTAAACCCACTGCTTAGCCATTTTTAGAAACCACCCGATAGCGTCGAAAAGCGCCTTGAGTCAAAATGGGCGGAACGAAATATAATTCTTGGCTTGCAACCGCCACAACCGCAGGTTCTTTAATTTCCCCTCCGCCTAACCAAAAGTATGGCGTTGCGCTTTCACAATTCGCTGACCCGCAAGACCGAGGGCTTCGTCCCGCTGCACGATGGCGAGGTGCGCTTCTACTCGTGCGGTCCGACGGTTTACAATTACGCGCACATCGGCAACTTCCGCGCCTACGTTTTCAGCGATTTGCTCCGCCGCTACCTCGAGTTCAAGGGCTTCAAGGTAACCGAGGCGATGAACCTCACGGACGTTGACGACAAGACCATCCGCGACTCGAAAAAGGCGGGACTGCCGTTGGCCGAGTTCACGGAAAAGTACGCGAAGGCGTTCTTCGAGGATTTGGACGCGCTGGGCATACAGCGGGCGGAATACTACCCGCGCGCCACCGAGCACATTCCCGAAATGGCCGCCCTCGTGAAGAAGCTGCTGGAAAAAGGCGCCGCCTACGCGGGTTCCGACGGCTCGGTTTACTTCAACATCAAAAAATTCAAGAAGTACGGACAGCTCGTGGACCTGTCCGGACTCAAGGAAGGCGCATCCGGCCGCGTGAAGGCGGACGAGTACGCGAAAGAAGAGGCGAACGACTTCGTGTTGTGGAAGGCGTGGGATGCAGCCGACGGCGGCGTTTTCTGGGAGACCGAAATCGGAAAAGGCAGGCCGGGCTGGCACCTCGAGTGCTCGGCGATGAGCGTCAAGTATCTCGGCCAGCCGTTCGACATCCACGCCGGCGGAGTCGACCTAAAGTTCCCGCACCACGAGAACGAAATCGCGCAAAGCGAGGCGGCGACGGGAAAGAAGTTCGTGAACTGCTGGCTGCACTGCGAGCATTTGCTCGTGAACGGCAGGAAGATGTCAAAGCGCGACAACAACTTTTACACTCTCCGCGACGTGCTCGCAAAAGGTTACGCTCCGAAAGCCGTGCGCTGGCTGTTGCTGGCAACCCACTACCGCAGCCAGCTCAACTTTACTTTCGAAGCGCTCGAACAGGCGGCCAACACCGTGCAGAAGCTGAACGACTTCGTCCGGCGCATCCAGGAGACGCAGTCCGCAAAAAAACAAAACGTTGAAATAATTGCGGCGCTGGAAGCCGCGGAAAAGGGCTTTGAAGAAGCGATGGACAACGATTTGGAAGTCTCGCAAGCGTTGCCCCACCTGTTCGAACTCGCGCGCGTCGTGAATGCCGAAATCGACGCGAAGCGCGCGGACGCAAAAAGCCTCGCGGCAGTGCTCGCGTTCTTCAAGCGCGTGAACGGCGTGTTCGGCGTGCTCGACTTCGAGGCCGAAGAGTTTCCCGCGGAAGTAATCGCGCTTGCAAAGGAGCGCGAAGCCGCCCGCAAAGCGCGCGACTTCAAGCGTTCGGACGAACTGCGCGGCAAGCTCGCGGAAATGGGCGTGGTAGTGGAAGATTCGGACAAGGGGCCGAGGTTGAA